>JAGWWZ010000079.1 GCA_018970165.1 Planctomycetota bacterium
ACCGTTTGCAAGATGGTTCCCCAGACCGTAACGGTTCCAGTTTGGAGCAACGGTTCGGCGGTTACCGGTGGATCGGCTGTTGGCGGAGCTTCCGCTGGCGGTTGTGGTGGTACGGCTGCTAGCAATGGCAACGGTTGCGGTGGATGCGGAAACGCAGCCCCAGCAGCTTCGCCATGCGGATGCAACTAATTACCAACAAGTAGGCCGATCCTTTCGGTCTAGGCGTTGAAAAATAATGAAACGGCCTGCGATCGTCGCAGGCCGTTTTTCTTTTGCTTGAAATGGCTACAATACACGCTCGTTATGTTGACCCTTGAACGCGTTCCCTCTCATTGATCGAGAAATATGGCCTCTCCCTCAAAGTCCGTGGATCCCTTTGGCGCTCGTAATACAATCTCAACTCCGCAGGGTGAGTTAGGGATTTATCGATTAGATAAGCTAGAACGATCGGGGGTCGCAAACATCAGCCGACTCCCCTTCTCCATTCGCGTTCTTCTCGAAGCCGTCCTGCGGCATTGCGATGGATATCAAGTGACCGAACAGGACGTTCACAATCTCGCTCAATGGAACGCGAGCAAGCCAGCTGAGCTCGAGATTCCGTTTAAACCCGCACGCGTCGTTCTTCAAGACTTCACCGGCGTCCCAGCAATCGTTGACCTGGCCGCAATGCGTGACGGCATGCGAACGCTCGGCGGGGATCCACAACGGATCAATCCTTTGGTACCCGTAGATTTGGTGATCGATCACTCGGTCCAAGTCGATTACTTCGGGACCGCGGACGCACTGTCCCGAAACGTGGAAGTCGAATTCGAACGGAACCGCGAACGCTATGAGTTTCTGCGATGGGGACAGCAGGCATTTGACAACTTCCGCGTCGTTCCCCCGAACACCGGCATCGTTCACCAAGTGAACTTGGAGTTCCTCGCGAAGGTGGTCTTCCAGGGGCACGATGCATTAGGACCCGTTGCGTTTCCCGATACTCTCGTCGGTACCGACTCGCACACTACGATGATCAACGGGCTCGGTGTTTTGGGCTGGGGTGTGGGAGGTATCGAAGCCGAAGCGAACATGCTGGGCCAACCCCTCTATATGCTGATGCCAGAAGTAGTCGGTATGAAACTGACTGGCAAGCTCGCACCTGGTGCAACCGCAACCGACTTGGTTTTGCGAGTAACGGAAATACTTCGCAAGGAAGGAGTTGTAAACAAGTTCGTCGAGTTTTTCGGCGACGGTGTTTCCAACATGTCGCTCGCCGACCGAGCAACGATCGCTAACATGGCCCCGGAATACGGAGCCACCATGGGCTTCTTCCCAGTTGATGGCGAAACCCTGTCGTTCATGGCACGAACCGGACGCACGAAGGCCGAGGTGGAACTCGTCGAACGCTATTGCAAAGAGCAAGGTCTGTTTCGTGTAGATGGTGGTCCCGAGTTGCAATACACAAAGGTGCTCTCACTCGACTTGTCAACCGTCGAGCCCTCGCTTGCCGGACCTAAGCGTCCTCAAGATCGTGTTGCATTGACCGCCGTCAAGTCATCTTTTCGTAAAGCATTGGCTGCTCCCGTTGCAGAACGAGGTTTCGGACTACCGGACAACCAATGGAACGCATCGGCAACTGTCAAGAACAATGGCCATAGCGAACCGATTGCACACGGTTCCGTTGTCATCGCTGCGATCACCTCTTGCACCAATACCAGCAACCCTTCGGTAATGTTGGGCGCTGGTTTGCTCGCGAAAAAAGCGGTTGCTCGCGGACTCAAGGTGAAATCATTCGTCAAAACAAGCTTGGCCCCTGGCTCACGCGTTGTCACCGACTATCTCGAGAAGGCGGGTGTGCTCCAGGCACTCGAAGGACTGGGTTTCAACGTTGTAGGTTATGGTTGCACCACCTGCATCGGCAATAGTGGTCCACTCCCCGAACCCGTCGCCAATGCGATTACGGAAGGGAATCTCGTCGCTGCGGCCGTTCTCAGCGGAAACCGAAACTTCGAAGGACGCGTCAATCCTCATACGCGCGCGAACTACTTGGCGAGTCCGCCGTTGGTCGTTGCCTACGCCTTGGCCGGAACCGTCGACATCGATTTTGACAAAGAACCTATTGGCACCGATTCCGCAGGCAAGCCGGTATTCTTCCATGAGATATGGCCGACTGCACAGGAAGTCGAACAAGCGGTCCAAGCATCCGTGCTTCCAGAGATGTTCGTCAAGCAATACTCGGGGGCTTTTACATCGAACGAAAAATGGAACGCGATCCCCGTTACTGCAGGCGGGCAATATCAATGGGTTGCGAGCAGTACCTACATCCAACGCCCACCGTTCCTCGAAGGGATTACTCAAAGCGTCGGTACGATTCAATCTATTCGAGGGGCGAAAGTGCTGGCTGTGCTCGGCGATTCGGTCACCACCGACCACATCTCTCCCGCAGGCTCGATCTCTAAGAGCGGACCTGCGGGCAAGTACCTCATGGAACAAGGGGTTGCACCGGAGGACTTCAACAGCTACGGGGCACGGCGAGGAAACGACCGGGTCATGGTTCGCGGTACCTTCGCAAACATCCGCATTCGAAACAGCATGGTCCCCGGAGTCGAAGGGGGAGTTACCAAATACCTGCCCACCGGCGAAACGTTGAGCATCTACGATGCATCGATGAAGTATCAGGCGGATAAGGTTCCGCTGGTAATTTTGGCTGGTACCGAATACGGCACCGGTTCGTCGCGCGACTGGGCCGCTAAGGGAACATTGCTCCTGGGTATCAAAGCCGTGATCGCTGCTTCCTTTGAGCGAATTCACCGAAGCAATCTGGTGGGTATGGGTGTGCTACCTCTGCAGTTTATGCCGGGACAGACCGCTGCCTCGCTCGGATTGACAGGGGATGAAACCCTGGATTTCGAGGGATTGAACGATCAACTCACCCCCCGAAGCCAATTGACGGTCAAAGCCACCCGCCCCGATGGTACGAGTTTTTCCTTCGAGACACTGGTCCGTATCGATACCCCGGTCGAGATCGACTATTTCCGAAATGGCGGGATCCTGCCAACGGTGCTTCGAAAATTGGCAACCAGCTAGGTTTCCCCCCGAGCCGTTGGATTCTGCTACATTGATCGAAGGATGTGTTTGTTCTGAACAAGTCGATGCGCCGAAGCGGCTGTCGGGCGCAATAAAAGATATTAGCGATCACTGCTGCCGCTGGTGATCGCGAGAGCTGACCAAGGAGGAGTTCATGTTCTGCAACGGGAATGATCGGCAACGGTCGAGTTTGCGATCTCTAGCCATGCTCGCAGGTTATTGCCTGCTCCAATTCTTCGCGCATTGCCAGCCAGCGGCTGCACAACAAACGGTACCGGCGACCCCCGCCAGCAATCCGACAACGATTCCTGGGAACGCTCCGGCGCCCGGCGGGATCGATGCGGCAGGACTGCAACATGTTGCCCTGATGCACTTGATCGATTCGATTGAGCCGTACTATCCCAAAGGGGAACTCAAAGGAGAAGCCATCCTCGCAGGCTCAACCACCATGCAATTGCTCGGCAAATCATGGGCGGATCGTTTCCGACAATTTCATCCCGAGGTAATGTTCACACGCGGGAAAGATGGAAGCGAGGCAGGGATCAAAGAGATTTCGGAAAATCCAACGATTATCGCGGGGAGTAGCCGTCCCCTCACCAACGAAGAGTTAAGCGCACTCAAGAGCACCAAGTGCAAGGAACCGATAGCGTTCATTGTCGCTCTCGACCCGTTGGCACTTTATGTTCATCCCGAGAATCCGATTGCGAGTGTGACCCCAGAGCAATTGGAGTCTATCTTCCGCGCAGCAGGCACAAGCAAACCGCATGCGTCGACATGGGGCGATTTGGGCCTGACGGGTCCCTGGAAGGATCGAGCCATTCGCATTCATAGTCGAAGCGATATCAGTGGCACAACGAACTTCATCCGCCAATGGGTTGTGCAGGGCGCACCGTTGGCTCGATCGGCGGAAGTTCACGAATCCAATGAGAAGGTTTGTACTGGTATCGCAGGAGATTCCAGCGGTATTGGTTTGGCCGGCTTCGGTGAAGCGAACCCCAAAGTACGGGCTGTGCCACTCGAGATTCAGGGAGCGGTCATACCTGCTAATGAATCGAGCTTCCTCTCCGGCAGATACCCCTTTGTTCGACCTCTTGTCCTAATTGTCGACAAGTCCGTCATGGCGACCGATGGGGGAGTGAGGGAGTCAGTCTTGCGTTATGTCCTAAGTCGTGATGGTCAACTGGAAGCTGTGCGCGCCGGATTCTTTCCGGTCGATCCTTCCTTCATACGCAAGCAATTGGATTCCATCAGCGGACCTCAGGTTCGATAGCTTGTCATGTTCGATAGCTTGCTACACAACATCTACAGCACCAATCTTTGGGAGTCAACATGATACGCACTTGGTCTCGCACCCTAGCCATTGTGACATTTCTTTACCTGGCGACGACTGTCTTATCACCAGCGCGAGCTCAGAGTTGGACCGATTTCAGTTCTGCAGTTCCCAAGGTTGCTCCACCGACAACGGGTGGAGCTAATTGGGGGACTTCCGGGGCATACTCACTGACTCCGTTACCGGCGGGTGTTACCCCGACACCCTCTAACGGAACGTTAAGTGCGCCGTTGGTTTCATCCATGCGCAATTGGAAATTAGGCGTTTACGTTCGGAACTTGGACGTTGGTGCTTTGGTGCAACAAGTCGATGCGGGTACAGCCGCCCAGGCCGCGGGAATCAACGTCGGCGACGTGATCGTGGCTGTAGCTGGCAATCGGATCGGTGAATTTGATGGCCGGGTAGTCGATATTGGAGACGAACTGCGTCGTAGTGCGGACCCCTACGGACGCGTTTCCTTGTTGGTCCAAGATTCCCGCACCAAAAACCTCCGCTCTGCGGCGGTTACTCTCAGTGCAACCTCGGGACTGACAAGCGGAACGGTCACGGTTAATGATCGCGCCTCGCTCCCCTCAGGATCGATCCTCACTGTACAACTGACGAATGTTTCGAAGCCGTTCTTTGAAGTGGCCGGAGGAAAAGCGGTATCCCGAGCCGAAGGGGTAGGTCCGTTCCCCTTTACTCTGAATTATGATCCTCGGTACATCGATGCGCGAGATCAGTACGCGATCAATGCTTGGATCACATGGAACAACCAGGTGATCTATTCATTGCGGCAGCCGATACCGGTCGCACCCTCGGGTTTAAGCCAATCGTTCCAATTGGTTGCGGAACGTGGCAATTACATCACCAACCCCGCATCGACAACCATTCCGGGAATCTCGACTTCTGCAGGCGGCACGGTTTCGGCGGCATCGCCAGGATACGGCACTCTCCCGGGAGCTACTGATACCAATGGGTTGAACCAGTTGTTCGTTGCCGTCCTGGGACGACCTGCTTCAAGCGCCGAGTTGCTCGCTTGGCAAGCCTACCTTCAGCAAGGAAAAACGTTGAATGATGTTGCGGTCAAATTGATGACCAGCAGCCAATACCGTGAACGCTTTCCGACCGACACGGCCTACATTCAGCAGGTCTTGCAGACGCTGACTGGACGCCCGCCCACTGCGACCGAGGTACAAGCATGGGTTGCACGACTTCAGTCCATAGGCTCCGCTGAGCGAGTCATCGAAGAGATGATGGCACAACGAAGATGACCAGCTAGTAGGCATCGCTTTGCGCATCGCAAAACGCCATACGTGAAGCGCCATACGGACAGCGGCCTACTACAAACGGAACAATCCTCTCCTCCTCGTCAATCCACCCCAATTGGGAAAGATTTCGCGATTCCATTGGTGTTGTTATCTAAGAAATCCGTGCCGAAGGTCGATGACTCTAACGGTTACGAAAAGCCAGACAAACGAGCAAGGAATCCGCTCCTGGCGACCCTCCCACCACCAATATCCATTCGCATTGCACTAAGGCCAGGGAAGGCTGTGAGAGCCTGAGTGCTCGAACAGCGTTCGCCTAGGTGACGATGCATCCATACAAGGTTCCCCAGGATGCATAGTCGAATTTTTCCAAAGTCGTTATCCATTTCCCTGCGCACCAGCCTCGTGGGCCTATCGCTAACCGGCTTTTCAATGGGTAGTGAGCAGTTGCTCAACTACCCAATGACCGGAGCTTGTTTCCTCCACGATTCGGGCCTGGAGTATATCCCGTCACGGTTGCTGGGTGTCGAGGATACCGTCGCTGAAACCGACCGAGGCGAGTCCTCTACCTGGACCTGCACCGATCCGGCGGTGGACTGTGCAGCAGAGGCGGAAAGATTTGAACAGCAGCAGAGAGCAATCGAGCAGTGGAATCGATGGAATTCGTCGGCAGAGTCCCTGCGCAATTGGTCCTTGCAATCGCTCAGTCAAGGAATTGCTCGAGTGATGCGGGAGTGGAATTCGAGCCTCGTAGCAGTTGGCCGCGGGCTGGCCCATCGCGTGTCTATCGATAGTCCCATCAATAACGACTCCCCATGGGATGATGTAGAGACTGCCGCCGACGCCACGCAAGAGCATTGCCTTGGTTACATTCCCAGCCCGCGGTTCCGCAATGCGAATGTTTTTGTGTTCACAGTCGACATGACAGCCGATGCGACAGCCGATGAGGAAGCACTCAAAGAGCAACAAGCGATCGATGCTGGCCGAGTCGCATCTCCCAGCGATCGGATTATCGACTCTTTGGGAGGGACAACTTTCGCACGAGACTATTGTGTCTTCGCACCCTATCCGCTGAGCGATGCGATCACACCCTTGACCGAATCGAGTGTTTTGGCAGGTGAAGAGCAGACGAAGTCCACTGAAGATTCCATCTCTGCGATTGCAAGCAGCTCTTCGTCGGATTCAATCAATACCAGCCAGACGAGCTCACCGTGCGAGTGGATGGGTGAGTGCGAGCCTTCGGACTCCAGTTACGTCTTGGGGGGCGATCCAAGAGTACCAAGCGAACCGACTAACTCCATTCAAACGATTGATTCCAACGAAGTGATTCCCTCATCGGAACACAGTCAACCCACCGACTTGAGTCAACCCACCGACTTGAGTCAACCCACCGACTTGAGTCAACCAAAGGAATCGAGTCAACCAGCAGAGTTCAGCCAACCCACTGAACTCGATCAGGCGAGCGACCGCGCGTCCGGAGCAGGACCGGAGGATAGCGCGGTCGCTGGCGTGAGTGATTGTGAAGCCACCCCAACGATCGATTCCCGTGAGATCCTTCGAGCTCAGCAACAAGTAGCGTTGGATTTACAACAGTCGATATCCCGCGCTCTGGATCGCAATCTATCGGCGTTCGGTCAATCGCTGATCCGCTGCTGGAAGGAACTGGGTTACCGCGTGCGACTGTCGGAAGTGCATAATGCTTTTCGTTTGAACGAAGTGAAGTAGCTAGTCAGTGTTATCCCGGGACAGAAAGACGATCGGCCATCGCGACAGACTTGATAGGATCATCGCTTCGCTTCTGCTCTGCACGAAGACAAAGGCTTGATCTGCGGGGATTTGACATAATCGAATGTCATCTTTTACGCGCCATTCCCGTTCAATGCTCCAGTCGCGATGGCGATCGTCTTTTGGGAATGGTTGACCAAAGGCTTGTTCTTCGATAGGTAATGAACTCAACATATCTCCAGGCAGATATCGAACGGGACGTGCTCCGCGATCTGCGAGCCAACTTCGCCGAATGGCGATGCCATAAGGCTCCCAGTCCCAGCGGCCGATATGCGACTGAAACTCGCGATGTTCAAGCATGGACCGTATGCTCTGAGCGGTAAAGCAAACGGTACGGACACTGCCGCGTCGCAAATAGGACGAAGCGATCAAGCGCTGTGTTGAGAGTATTCGTTGCAAGGTGTGCAACGGGGCCTTGAGTGCATACCATTCCAATCGAATGGCTTCGTCAAAAACGTGATCCTGGGATTGGTCGGGCCAAGTTCCCTGCCTGCCTCGCGTGAAATGGACCAGGAATTCCTCGGAGTTAAGAAGGTTTGACGAAGCAGGACCATAGGGCATCCAAGTCGACGGTATCCCTCGTCGATCGCATCCCCACACCCGTGTTCCTATCGAAGCATCAGACCGAATTGCATCTTTACCTCGGTGGTGCATCCAAAGAACCGCACCGCGATCCGACAAACACAAGGCAGCCTGGGAGCACTTGGTACGTGCCGCTCGAATCGTTCGATCCTTGACGGCAACGATCGTCGAACCGGGTGTCATCATCGGTTCAGCGAGTCGAGCCTCCACTAAACGGGCGATTCGCCCACCCTGCCTGACATGTAAACCGAAGAGTTGATGGGATAGGATGGCGATGGCGCGATCCTCGAGTCGTGCAACCATCAAGTCCTCGCGATTCGGCAGAGGATTTCCTTGGCATCGTAAAGTCGCGGTATGTAGTCCGCGTTCCGATTGCATCTCATCGTTGCGACAGAGTTTGAGATACGGTAACCCGAATCGTTCGCATGCATGGCGAAGTCGGTCCGCGTAGGGACTGGTTGCTGAGAAAAAGACCGAGCGTTGCGATCGCTTTGCGTACCGCAGCGCGGACTCTAAAGTCAACTCCCACCAAGCCGCCAGCGGCTCATGTTTGGAATCATGCGAAGACATAATCCCAAGCAAATCGCAACCTTCGAGGTAGGTTCCCCCCGGCAACTCCACCTGGATTTCCCCGAGCCAATCACAAATAGCGGCAGCCCAAGGCACAGGCCAGTCTGTTGCGGCTACAATCGTTCCGCTCGTTGACCCTGTTTCTACAGTCAAGTGCTCCCCCTCCTGGCGAGGCTCGATCGTCGAATCTGTGAACAAACGCGTTACGCAACCACACAACCCTACACAATATCATAAAATCGGCTACTGTCCGACTGACCCGTTGCGACTCTCTAGGCTTGAAAAATGAGTGAAATACCCCCTGTTGAAACCAATATCCATTCCACGCCGCCGATCGCCTCCCCAGCGGATAGTAAGGCCAAGGTCTTGTACGATGCAGCCTTGACTGAGATTCGCAAAGTTTTTGTTGGGCAAGACGAATTGGTCAACGTGGCGATGGTATCACTGTTCTCGGGTGGGCACTTGCTCATCGAAGGGGTTCCGGGGCTGGGCAAGACCCTTTTTGTCAGGACGTTGGGCCGCGTTTTGGGATGTCAATTCGGCCGCATTCAATTCACTGCGGATTTGATGCCATCCGATGTCACGGGCGCACCCATCTTCGATATGAAGACTCAGGATTTTCGCTTCCGTGCCGGTCCGGTTTTTACTCAGTTGCTTTTGGCGGATGAAATCAACCGGTCGCCAGCTAAGACGCACGCCGCTCTTTTGGAGATTATGCAAGAACGGCGAGTGACGATCGATGGAGTTAGCCACACGGTTCCTAAACCCTTTCTCGTCTTAGCAACCCAGAACCCACTCGAGAGCGAGGGGACCTATTCGTTGCCGGAAGCTCAACTAGACCGTTTCATGTTCAAGGCGATCGTGAATTATCCCGATGAAGCGGAGGAAGCGCGGGTTCTCGATTTGCATTCGCGACAAATCGATTTCGGCGACATCCTCGAAAAAGAAGTTTCTCAGGTTACCACCGGACAAACGATCCTTGAGCTGATCGAGTCCAACGCCCAGGTTCGTGTCGAGCCGCAACTGCTTAGGTACATCAATCGCGTCGTTCGAGCCACCCGATCCTGGCCGACATTTCACTTGGGTGCCTCGCCTCGCGCGGGTATTGCGCTGGTCCAAGGGGCGAGAACGTTGGCAGCCTTTAAGGGCCGGGACTTCGCGGTTCCCGATGATGTCGTGGAAATCGCATTGCCCGCCCTTCGGCACCGCGTGATCCTCAACGCGGAAGCGGAAGTCGAAGGAACGCAAGTCGATTCCGAGTTGAAAGCGTTGCTGCGCAGTATCGAAGTTCCACGGATCTAATTCCAATATGTCGTTTTACGATATCGTCGGATCGTATCTGTTTTGGGCTCCGTGGCTCGGCTTGATCGCAATCACAGCTCCGCTACTGATTCTCGGATACGGATGGAAAATCTCTCCGACGCTCCGATGGTTATGGCTGATCGGTCCATTGTCCGTCCTATCATTGTTGATAGTGGCAGTACCTGCGGCCGTGGGAGCCCTCTACCCGGATTCCCAATCAACATTCGCAAGCACACTACGTTATGGCGCGGATCTGTTCATCTACTTTCTTGTCTTGTTCGACTTGATCGCTATTGCGATTCTCGTCCTGGATCTGATTACACTTCCCAACCCATCACGAATTAAGATCGAGCGACAAATGCTGCGCAGCGCGTCGCTCGGAGGCTATCACGAGTCCAAGATCTTCTTAGAGAATCGCAGCAACCGAAGTTTTTTCGGCGACGTGAAAGAGGATTTGCCCGAGAGCTTCACCTGCGAACCCGAATCGCATCGATTGGTCTTGGGCCCGAGCAAACGCATCGAACTGACCAGTCGCCTCCGTCCTGGTCGTCGCGGAGTGTTTCAGTTCGAATTCGTCTACTTTCAGTTCTTTTCGAGGTTGGGATTCTGGCGTCGCATGGTGCAACGCCCATGCCCCGGTGAGTTGCTCGTTTATCCAAACATGAAGCAGCTTGAGGAGTATGCGCTGCTCGCTCGCACCAACCGCTTGAGCTTGATCGGGGTGAGGAGGACTCGCAATCTTGGACAAGACAGCAACTTCGAACGCCTTCGCGACTACAGCCAGGACGACAACTATAAACACATCGATTGGCGAGCCACCGCGCGTCGACGAAAACTGACCGTCAAGCAGTTTCAGCAAGACAAAAGCCAGCGCATCGTCTTTCTTCTCGATTGCGGCCGGATGATGACCAACGAGTACCAGGGTCTCAGCCTGCTCGATTACGCCCTCAATTCGATCCTGATGCTCAGCTATGTCGCCCTGCATCAAGGGGACTCGGTGGGCATGATGTGTTTTTCCGACCGCGTGGAAAAATACGTCCCGCTCCGAGGAGGCATAGATCAAATGAATCGCATCCTGCATGGCTTGTTCGATCGATTCCCCAGTATGAAGCAATCGAATTTCGACAATGCCTTTCTCTCGTTTTCGAAACGATGCCGACGACGAACGATGGTCGTACTGATAACGAGCGTGATCGACGATGTGACGGCTTCGCAAGTCACCGGTTACCTATCGACTTTGGCGGGCCGCCATCTGCCATTATTGGTACTGCTCCGCGACCATCGCATTTTCGATGCGGCCGACAATCCGGCCATGGATAACGCCATGCTCTATCGGAGTGCTGCCGCTGCGCAGATCCTCGTATGGAGAAATGAAGTCTTGAAAAAGATCAAGGACGGCGGATCGTTGACGATCGACGCATTCCCTGAACAACTCACCGCTCCCTTGGTCAATCGCTATCTTGAGGTAAAGGCCAAGCATCTCCTCTGACCAAGATTCCATAAACTCTCCTTATTCGCGGTCGGGGCACTTCGCAACCCTAGGACAGCGAGTACGATTTATTGCAGTTATTTGTTGGTTGCCATGTGAGTGACCAGCAAGTCAGTGCCCTCCCACGATTGCTCTCGATGTCGTATTCACGAACTATTTTTATCTCAGCATCCCATGCGATCGAGGATTTCCCAAAAAGCTTGGGATCTGCGTTGGCACTGGATTACTTGACGGCCTGGACAAGCGTTTGGGACCCGAGATTGCTGGCGATCTCCAACGCCACGCCTGAGTGGCGCCGATGCGACACCAGTGGCCTGGACCTTGAGGACGCGTTGCTGGTTTGTCCCGAAGCAGCGATAGAGAAACTGGACCAGCCGCTCCAGGAAAGACTCAAGCTCGGACGCAATCAATGGGTTCCCTCGGCCCGCCGACCCAGGAACGAAGTGGTGCGGAGTCTATTGGATGCTCATTCGACCCATACTTCGGATTCTGTCGCCCCAGAGCGATCGATCTGCGAGCAATCGGACGATGCGTGTTGCATGCTTGAGGATTTCTATGCCTTCGCTTATGCGATTCTTCAGGTCCAGTGCATGGCTCGCAAGTTGCGATATTCGTTCAACATCGACTGGATGGCTCTCGGCGAGCAGATACTGTCAGCGGCACGTGCATCGGTCAAACAGGACGCAAGCGAGACCGATCGATGGTTGGCTGCTGCGTTCGATTCTTTGTCTCAAGAGCGGGACCGTTACTGTTCGCAGCAGGGGCATTTGCTGGAGATGTTGCTTGTGGCACCGACAACTCTTGGGGATTCGCTGTTGCAGTCGTTAGAGACAGAGCGTCCCATCACGATCTATGCAACAACCCAAGTCTTGAAGCAGTGGCAACAGAAGAACAGCGCAGCATGGACAAAACTTGCGGCTCGATTGGAGGACAAGACCGCCTGCATCGCAGGAGGCATGCGAGAGGAACTGCACCATCCTTGGCTACCAGAGGATGCATTCATCCGCGAGCTTTCGCAAGCTCGAGATGACTGCAATGAGTTAGGAATTTCTCCGCCTCGTGTTTGGATGCGATTTTCGCCTGCCATATCGACCAATGTATCGACGGTTGCTCGGCAATTTGGATTTGATGGTGCGATCATCGCGCCGCTGGGTGGCGGTACCCTTCCGAAAAAAGAGCACGCCAAGATTCGTTGGCAGGGGACAGGAGAACGGGGTGGACTCGACTGCATTCTGGGCCATGTGCTGGATGTAGCAGACGGTGAAACTCTTCTCAATCTCGGTAGCGAGATGGCTCAACAATTGGATTATCACCAAGTACCGACGCTTGTCTTGGCTCATTGGCCAGGAGTGACCAGCCCGGCGTTTCAGGATTTGCTTCGCGCTTCGGTGCGTACACCGGCATTAGGGAAATGGACAGATGCTGGCTCGTATTTTTCGACGACTTCTCAACCTTATTGGAGCGATACGTTCACTTCGCTCGACTTTCAGCATCCACTCCCCAAGCAATCTTCCGAACTTCACGCGATTCATCTCAAGATATCGCAGGGGCTGCGGCACGCTTATTGGTTGGAGCAATTGGAGTCTGTCGCCAGGCTATGGAATTGGACTCCGAGGATTTCGAATGGTTCAACCGACCCCGTTTCTCAGTATCTCGATTCGCTTCGCCTGCAATGCGAACAACTGAGGGACTCGGTCTATGCGGGGCAGACGGATCCATCGGTCCTCACGAGCGAAATCGAGAAAGTTGCAGCCTTTATCGCAGCGGAATTGCGAGCCCGCGTTCCCTGCGATGGAGAAGATCTTTTCTTCAATCCTACGAGTCACCCGCGAAAGACTTTTGCTGCGGACTATCCTCGGCGTATCGATCCGAATTCCTCGACTCGCGTTCATGCATGCGATAACGATCCGACTTGCAGTCAATGTATTGTCGAGGTCCCGCCATTCGGTTTCGCCAAAGTAACCAGCCAAGCACCGCTCGAACGTGGATCGATTGCCGAATCGGCGAGTAACACAGCTGCCAACACACCGAAAACATCGCTTTTGGGACGCATCTTCGGTAGCCGTTCGTCGATTGCGCAGGAAGATGGATCTATGGCAAACGAGTTCATGGAGATTCAAATCGATCCGATCAAGGGGCATTTGCGTTCCCTCTACGTGGTCAACAAACGAGGCAATCGACTCAGCGGCCAACTGTCGTGGGTCGCGGAGCCAATTCAGCTGCGAAATCAGTTTCAGGATACATCGTTCCACGCTCTGTCGGATATTCAGGTCAAAGTGATACACAGTTCGAAAGTGCGAGGGACGATTCAAGTAACGGGCAAACTCGGCCCAGGGTCATGTGACATACGCTACACGTTGTGGCAGGGTGCTCAATGGTTGGATATTGAGGTTCTCGGCGATAATTCGGATCCTCATGTTGGGTTTCCGGTATGGCGGATGGTTTGGCCCAGCGAAGCGGCGACACTTGCAGCGTGGAGCCAAGGAGCAAAAATGAAATTGCCAGCGCCGTTGCAATGCGGCGTTGAGCTGATCGAAATCGATGACGCCGAACATCGGACCCACTTTGCGACCTGCGGCTTGAGCATGCATCGGCGAGTTGGTAGCAGCGGGCTCGCCTCGATACTGCCCATCGATCGTTCTGGTGGTTTTTGCGCACGGTTTGCCTTGGGAATCGACTGGGCGAACCCGTGGGCCACTGCGATCGATCGCATGGTGCCGGATCTCTATTCGGTTGCCAACACAACCATAGGAAGCAGATCGACCGGATCTGGTAAATCTCCCGACACTGGTGCGTGGCTTGCCCGAGTCAATATGCCTAACCTTCATTTTCGCTGGATCGATCCGAAACCGGAATTGGGGCTGAATGCTTCTACGGATGTCGAAGCTGCAAACCAAGAAAATATGTCTCCGCAACGAGACGGAGTTGTCGCGGATGGGTGCCTTTGGATGGTGGAAACCGCTGGAAAATCCGGGACGGGAAGGCTCGGTTGTATCCGTCCGATCGAACGAGCGTGGCGCGTCGACTTTCGCGGCCTGGAGTATGATAAACTGAAGGTCGAAGACGGCGAGGTACTCATACCCTTCCAAGGGTGGGACCGTCTTCGAATCGCTATCTGCTTCAAGAAGTAAATGCAGGCACGAAGTAGAGTCGGACCCGAAGTGGATTCCGACTGAGTACAAACAATCAGGAACTGGGAACCAAGGCATGAGCCGATCGGGCGACGCGAACGACCTGACCAACCAGAATATCGCGGGCTACTCGATTCTCCATCGGCTCGGCGTCGGGGGTATGTCCGAAGTCTACCTCGCGTTTCAGCAGTCTCTCCATCGTCACGTCGCACTCAAAGTTCTCCGGTCCGATTTCGTCGGATCCGACGAGCACGAACAACGGTTCCTTCAGGAGGCTCGTTCAGCCGCATCGCTGATCCATCCCAACATCGTCCAGGTATACGACGTCGGCAAGCTCGATTCCACTCATTACATCGCTCAGGAGTATGTACCTGGGAGCAACCTCAGTTCCTTCATTCAAAGACGAGGAGCGATCCCGCTCAAGGAGGCCGTCTCCATCCTTTGGCAAGCGACCGCAGCCCTTCAGAAAGCTGCTTCGATCGGCCTTGTACACCGGGATATCAAGCCCGACAATCTGTTGCTGACACCGGATGGAGAAGTCAAGGTCGCAGATTTCGGACTTGCACGAGCCAGAGGCCAGAATCAGAACCTGACCGCAGTCGGGATCGCTTTGGGGACTCCTCTTTACATGAGTCCGGAGCAAATTCAGGGGCTTTCGGTCGATTCCCGCAGCGACCTATATTCGCTAGGAGCGACCGCATATCACATGCTTTCTGGTCGCCCTCCCTTTTCCGGCGATACTCCATTGGCACTAGCCATGCAGCATATTCAGGCCGAACCGGTTCCGCTCAAGCAGCTTCGTCCCGATCTTCCAGACGACTTGGTTGAGATCGTCCACAAACTTCTTCGCAAGAGCCCCGAAGAGCGTTATGCCTCCGCAACGGAACTCGCGCGAGATATTCGGCAGTGTATCGATACGCATCTTGAGGGGATGGGGGACAAGATGATCCCTTTCTCAGGATTGGTCATTGATCATCAATCCGTGTCATCCAGTGCGCCGACGCAGGAACTGCAGCGGTTGATGAGTCGGAGCCATTCTGCGCAACGCTCCGAATCCAAGAAGCAAACAGCTCCGTGGATCAAGGCGGCCGTCTTGATTGCACCGTTGTTAGCGGCAAGCGTTTCCAGCTTCGCTTTCCTCCGAACCGATTTGTTCGCCAACCAGCGATCCACGACCGCAGGAGTGGTTCGCGAATCATCTATTCAGCGTCAGTACGCCAAGGCACTTCTTGAAAACGATCTAAAGCATTGGAACGCGGTATCAGAGTACTTTCCCCCTACTGACCCGGTGAGCCGAAACTACCAACTGAAGACCGAGCTGCAGATAGCGCGCCTCCGACTCGAGGGTGAAGATTACGCTGCCTCCGAAATAACGCTTCGGCGAGTGCTCAATTCACCCCATGCGGACGATGTGTTGACGATGATCGCGCGGATCGAGTTGGGCTGGATCACCAACCGAGAACGCAAAGACAGCAACACCAATGAACATTACGATCGGGCGATGAGAGACTGGGCTTTGATGATACCGGATAAGCAGAAACTGATCCGAGATGCGCTCCCCGCCAAAGTGCGAACGGAGTGGGAGAACATCGATTATCTTCACAAGGAAAACCCACCGGCGGAGGCGGTTCCCTAATCGTGCTCGCTCGTCGTGTGATCTCAGCGATTTTCCTGCTCGTTTTTCTAGTCGCGTCCGCTTGGTCCGATGTGGCCTATCCCGCGCTGGGTGTTCGTGGTCTTTGGATGTTGCCGGTGTTTCTTGTGATGACTCTCGGAACACTCTGGGAGATGGCTTCGCTCGTAGCGATACGACTCCCTGTTTCTCCGCTCCGTGTACTGGCGTTCGGTATTGCGGCGGTCGTAATAGGTTTGGTTCCCTTGTGGAACCAGGTCTTTCCGTTCATGGGTTGGTCGAAAGACATCGATCTCAAATGGGAGGGCTGGATTGCGGCGGCTTTGCTCCTGACCACGCTTGCACTGGCGCTCGATGCCATTGTCCATTTCTCCTACGAAGAAAGAAGGCACGGTCACGAGGCAGCAACCGCAGTGACACTTGCTTGGTTCAGTTCCATTGCCATGATCGTGTACGTCGTCGGCGGGATGCTGGTCTGGTGGCCGATCAGAATGTTGGGGGACAGTTCGCATGGCTTGACCAATCTCGTCGGCATCGTGGTCGTCACCAAGTCAGCAGACATCGGCGCTTATTTTTCTGGGAAAACGTTGGGACGCACCAAGCTTTGCCCAGCGATTAGTCCGGGTAAAACGATTGAAGGGCTTATCGGTGGATTCGCCTTGAGTATGGCCAGCGCATATATTTGGTACAGATGGTGTTTTCCGATGCCCGGTCCTCAGGAAGGTGGTACACTTTGGGGACCTGCGGTATTGGCGGTTCTTTTGACTGCTGGGGGACTTGTAGGAGATCTAACAGAATCTATGGTGAAGCGCACCGTAGGGAAAAAGGATAGTGGTTCGTTGCTACCCGGCATGGGTGGAATTTGGGACGTTACTGACGCCCTGATTCCTGCAACTGTGTTGGGCTATGTTGGGCTACTGGCGAGACTTTATTGAGCCATGTCTGAATCGACGTTAACGCTCGGAGATCCTCAATTAGCTCTACAGTTGTTCGGGCCTCAAGACACGAATCTTCGGCGAGTGCGTAATCAACTCGGCGTTGCCATCACCCATCGTAACGGCCAAATCCGCATCGCAGGCCCGTCGGACTCTGTACGCATCGCAACGGAGATTCTCGAACAATTACGGGATAAGGTCATGCACCAGGGAACCGTCGGTCCAGATGAAGTAGCCGACATCATGCAAAGCCTAATCTCCTCAAGGACATCCTCCGGCGGCGAGCGGAACGAGATCTCCAAACACGAGATGAAGGAAGTTGCGATCGGAAACGCGGGAAGACGGGTTAAGCCGAGAACTACAGGCCAAGCGCAGTACATCGAAGCGATCCGATCACATGACATGACTTTCTGCATCGGACCCGCTGGCTGCGGAAAAACATACCTTGCAGTAGCCACCGCGGTCGAGGCTTATCGCGCTCGTCAAGTCCGCAAGATTGTATTAGTCCGGCCTGCGGTAGAAGCTGGTGAGAGTCTCGGGTATTTGCCTGGTGATCTCAGCGAAAAACTCAATCCCTATCTTCGACCATTGCTCGATGCAATCAATGAAATGGTCGACTTTGATCAGGTGAAATTCCTAATGGAGCAGGATATCATCGAGGTCATTCCCTTGGCGTATATGAGAGGACGCACGCTTAACTCTGCATTCGTTATCCTCGATGAAGCACAGAACGCGACCGTCGCCCAAATGAAAATGTTCCTCACTCGCATGGGTGAAGGCTCGAAGGTGGTCGTGTCAGGCGATATCTCTCAAGTCGACCTGCCAGCCGGGGTTACTAGCGGCCTGCGCGATGCCGCCCAACGATTGCATGGCATCGAGGGAATTGCAATGGTTCGACTGCATGAAAGCGATATTGTTCGACACCCACTAGTCCAGAAAATCGTTGCGGCCTACGAAGGGAATCGCTCCTATCCGCCGAAGCGTGCCCCGGATTCCGATCGGTAAAGAAATCGCATCGGCAACATCGAAACATGTCAACCAGTTCCAAATCCAAAACACGCAGCGAACGAGTAGCCAGCCTGAAGCTGGAAAAGCTCGGGTGGCAGATTTGGTTGGAGGAAATCACACGCCTGGACTCCTTGTTGCGTCTAGCTATTGCAATGGTCGCAGCAATCATCATCACCATCTTTGTCCGGGGATGGGAGCCTCCCTTCGCCTATCGCGAAGGCTTCGTACCGCAACGAGCGATCCTGGCTCGCGTCCCCTTCAAGTTCGAAGATGCCCTTAAGACCGATGCTCTTCGGATTCAAGCTGCGCGCGAAGTGCTTTGTATTTATGAGAACCGCAAGGAACCCCTCGTTCAGTTGCGAGGTGCAGTCAAAGATGCCCTCTTCGCGCTCCGCGACGTACCATCCACGTTGGAATTGACCAAAACGCAAAATCAGCTCCTCGACAGTTTCGGAGCAACCGTCCTCGATTCAGACAAAGCGCCACTTGATTACGAAACTGCTCTCAAGGCAATCCAGCAGACACTTGCCACAGAAGCAGATCTTTCTAAATACGACGCTGCTATTCGAGAGATCTTGGATCCTATTGAAGAGTTTGGACTGTTGGTCTCACTTGAGCACGATAGCGACAAGGGGAACCAGCGATTCATTCGGGTCTTCCAAATCGGAAACGAAGCGAGCATGATCGAGGTGGACGTGCCGCGAGTTCGGATCGCCGAGGTGGGGGCTGCACTGAGAAGTTCTCTCGAAAGATCGTTTCGCAATCAGTTCGGAACCCCATCGGCCACGTTGCTTGCAAGAATGATCCACCATTATCTCTCAACGCGACTTCCAGTGACCCTCACTCTTCGCGAGGATTTGAGCAACACCGCTCGCACTGAGGCAAGCAACAATGTGCGACCTGCGATGATCACTTACGATCCTGCCTCCGGTGCATTAGTGCCATTGGGCAAGCCCCTTGGAGAGAAAGAGCTCGCTCTTCTCCGGACCGAGCACCGCGTCTTTACCTCGGAGATGCCATGGTATTTGCGAACACAGCGATTGATGGCGTTCCTCGGAATGATCACAGCCTTGTATTTGCTGTGCACCGCCTTCCTGCACCAGTCGAGCAACCGCCATTTGCTCTTTGAAACCATGGAATTCCTGCGACTGATCGCCTTGTGCATGGCATGCATCATCTCGGCTGTTCTTTTTGCACAGGACCCGTTTCGAGCCGAGTTGATTCCTGTCATTCTGTGTGCGATTATCGCGACCATTGCTTACGGACGTGCGGTTGCACTGATCCTGATGGCAGCCTTGTCTATGGTGATTACATTCGGAGCGCGAGTGGATTTGTCCGAATTCATCCTTCTGGCGAGCGGTGCAGCAGCATCGATTCTTCTTTGTGGTCGCATTCGAAACCGTACACGGCTGATCTATGTCGGCCTAGGTGTATCGATTGTCGTTTTCTCAACATACATCGGTCTCGGGGTAATGACCGGACAAGAAGCTGGCGGCGTCAGTAGCGATGGAGCTGCGACCGGAGCGATCAACGTTTCCTCGTTGCTTCCGTTGCGTTTGGTCTCCGAAGCCCTTCGTCAGGCAGCCTTCGCCTTCCTTTGTGGACCTCTCATGGCAGGTCTTCTGCCTCTGGTCGAAAAGGCGTTCGATGTACAAACCGACCTGAGCTTGCTCGAACTGAGCGATATGAGCCACCCACTTTTAAGACAGCTTGCGCAGCGAGCGCCGGGAACCTACAACCACAGCATCTCCGTTGCAGCATTGGCGGAAACGGCAGCCGAAAGCATTGGAGCTCATGGACTACTGGTGCGAGTGGGCGCAATCTTCCACGATATCGGAAAGATGTTCAAGCCGAATTACTTTGTCGAAAACCAAGTCCCGGGTGCGAATCGGCACGACACTTTGCAACCGGGAATGAGCACCCTGATCATTATCGCCCACGTGAAGGATGGCGCGGACTTGGCACGTAGACATCGGTTACCCAAACGTGTGATCGACTTCATCGAGCAGCATCACGGAACAACGCTCGTCGAGTACTTTTACAAGCAAGCTCACAAGAAGAGCGAAGAGAGCGAAGAAAAAGATGAGATATCGGAATCGAGTTTCCGATACCCAGGCCCGAAACCGCAAACGCGCGAAGCAGCAGTGCTCATGATTGCTGATGCTGCCGAAAGCGCATCTCGGGCCTTGGTGGAACCAACTGCATCGAGATTGCAGAACCTCGTGGATCAAATCGCCATGAAGAAATTGCTAGATGGGCAATTCGATGAATGCGGTCTGACCCTTCTCGAACTCGACACGATCAAGCGATCCTTAGTCAAAAGCTTAACCGCCATCTATCACGGCCGGATCAAGTATCCGGACCAAACCGCGGCGAACGCTTCTTAGTGCAACGCGGACTGAGCATCTATTAGGTGCGCTGAACCTTTTGCAGGCCTACGAGTTCTAGCAATTTCAGTGCGTTGGTAGTCGGAGTCACCCCTTCGCGCATTTTGTAGTCGAATCGCATGACTTCGCGACCTTCGACCGTGTCAAAGAACTCTCGGAAGTGAACCACCTGCGCAGTGCGTTCCACGAACGGGATCTTCGCTAGATCGAGATCATGAGTACTAGCAGCTACTGTGCAGCCGAGTTGTGTCAGATGCTCGAGCACCGATTGAACGGCAATCTGACGTTCGCGGGAATTGGTGCCCTGGAGAATTTCGTCGAGCAGAATCAGCGTTGGGATACGCCTCTCTGCCTGTCGCTCATGCGCCCAATCCACAACCGACTTCAGGCGTTTCAGTTCGGCCATAAAAAAGGAAACGCCGTCTTGCAAACTATCCTTGACCCGAATACTCGAGGCTAAATCGAAATTAGGGGCCGTCCAAGTTCGGCTTGCCACCGGAGCCCCTGTCCATGACAAGGCGATATTCACACCCAACGACCGCAGCAGAGTTGACTTGCCCGCCATGTTACTTCCCGTCACGAGCAGCAAAGGCCTTTCGTCCACCATAGTTAAATTGTTTGCCACACGCGCCTTCTCCGGCAGCAACGGATGAGCCAACTGTTCGATTGCCAAGCCTCGCCCCGCTTGTGTCGTCCACGAGGGGTAACACCAGTCCGGCTGTTCGTCAGCCACGGTGGCAGCAGAAGTGAGCGATTCCAGTTGTCCCACCGCATCGATCCATCTCGATAACTCGTGCCCGTACGCTTTTCGCCAAGACTCCAACCAAGTCAGGATCTGCATATCCCAAAGGAGAAAGATTTGAAGCAATATGTATGGAAGGAAAAACAAAGGATTGCGCTGCAGGCCGGCAAACCGCATCCGAAATCTCAGGATCCGAAGAGCTTCCGTTGCTGACCCATTCCTCGTCCGCATCTGGTGGTTCAATCGAGCTAAGAGCGGCTCCGGTGCACCGAGTTGTTCAACGCAGGACATCAGGTCGCTGAACGCCTGCAGTTCACGATTTGCCCCTCCAATCCAAACGAAGATGTCATGGATTCCGCCGATAAAGCCGACCGTGACGACCAAGTTCACGGCAATCGTGATCAATAAACCAACAAATGCATAACCAGCGAGCTCCAGTCGGTCGGACTTGAGCGCCGAGATGAGCAAGACACTCAATACCAAAACCAACGCGGGGGCAATCCACGCTAGCAATCGCAGCCAGGGGTGTCGCTGGAAGAAATAAGGGCTATCCGACCACTTTTGAATCGACTCCAGCCGCGTATCGCTCGCACGAAATGCATGGGAAGCATCCCAGAACCGCGACCTCCAACCCCGTTCATGCGCAAGATATCGTACCGCTTGCTGACGCTCGGAAAGAACTTCTTTGTCTTGTCGTCGCGTCAACCAGGTCGCCAGTTCCCGAGCACCTGATTCGGTGGCGGCGAGCGACAACCATCGATAGAGCGAACGGTCACCGAACAGATCCAGATCATCGCCGAGATCAGAACGAAACTCGGCGGTAACTGACTCCGACTTGAGTGCAGGTAGTTCGCCCCAGTGTCGTTGGCAACGAGCCACAAGTCGGCGAAAGAAACTTTGGCGTTGGCGATGCCAATCCAATCGCCATCGCAATTGCTCTTGCCATGTTGCGATTGCCAGGAACGCAACCATCAGAACTGCACCGAGTTGCCATGTTCCTGCAGGGGCCGCTGAGGAGAAAATTCCGAAACCGAGAAATAGCAGACCGGGGATCGCGGTGACGCCTCGCGCGAGTTGGAGATTACCGATTCGCTTCTCGTGGAGCCCGATTGCCTGCTCGAGTTCGCGAAGTTGCTGTTGATAGAATTCGATGGCGGTCAAGGGAGTGTTTCTAAAGTTAGGTGAACAGAGCCGCTGCAAAATCCGTAGGGGAAAATTCCTCTAAGTCGGTCATTTTTTCACCGACTCCTATGAACTTCACCGGCAACCCGAATTGCTCCGCGATAGGAATAATGACCCCACCCTTCGCCGTTCCATCAAGTTTCGCTAAGACGATTCCAGTGCAGCCTGCAGCTTCTGAGAAACCCTTGGCCTGACTGATCGCATTTTGGCCAGCAGTTGCATCGAGCACCAACAGGACTTCATGCGGTCCCGCGGGCACTTGCTTTTGAATGACTCGTTTGATCTTCTCAAGTTGTTGCATCAGATTGCTTTGCGTCTGTAGGCGACCGGCAGTATCGATAATGCAAACGTCGAATGCTTCATCCACGGCGCGTTGAACAGCGCGGTATGCGA
Source organism: Planctomycetota bacterium (assembly GCA_018970165.1). GTDB lineage: Bacteria > Planctomycetota > Planctomycetia > Pirellulales > Pirellulaceae > JBKCUI01. The sequence continues at coordinate 22,783 of JAGWWZ010000079.1, forward strand.
CTGAGCCGGGATCGGATCCCTGGTCACCCAAGACGATGTCGCACCCAATTCGTTCGGCCCAAACCTTTAGTTGAGCGACTGCGGCCGCTCGAAACGTGTCACCTGCGGCCAGGAGTACGCGATTGCCTTGGCTGGTTAGCTTCGCAGCGAGTTTAGCGATCGATGTGGTCTTACCCGAACCGTTGACTCCGACAACAAGGATAACGGAAGGGGGAGTGCCAGCTAGCTTCAAGGATCCTCCGCGACTGCGAAGCGAGTCGGCAACGCGCTCGCGAACCACTTTCAGCACATCCTCCATCTCGACACGTCGGCCGCGATATTGATCTTTGATGGAATCAACGATTCGCGAAGCCATCGCGGCTCCCATGTCGGTCCTTACCAGAATAGCGTAGAGCTCGCGAAGGAAGTCGTCATCGACGAGCCTACCTCCCTCTTTCCACAGATCGCGAATGTCGGTTCGCAAGAGCTCGTTGGTTTTACCCAAGACCCTGCGAAGCCAACCGACGGGGGAAGAAGCTTGAGGTGACTCTGAAGGGGGGGAAGGCGGTGTTTTCGGCCCTTCGTCTGCGCTGGTTGGGTTCGGCTCTTTCTTCTTCTTCCAAAAGACCATATTCTCTTTCTCGAAATCCGCGACGGGATCCAATAGCTGGCAGGCGTTCACATCACTAGTGGAGAGTTTATGGCACAGAACCATCCGATGGAAGTTGAAGCCAAGTATCGGGTTCCGAATACATCCGACTTAGAGCGATCCCTCGCGAATGCGGGGGCGCGTTTTCTGAACCGAGAAGAGCATAATGACACTTACCTCCGACACCCATGTCGAGATTTTCGTGCGACCGATGAAGCCCTTCGAATTCGGGTTGTCGACGGCCAACCCTGGATTACCTACAAAGGCCCCCGACTGGCCGGGCCCGTGAAAGTGCGTCCGGAGTTTGAATTGATGCTCCGAGCCAATGACCTCCCATCCTGGCAAATGATTTGGGCGTTCCTCGGCTTTATACCCGTCGCGACGGTCGCGAAGTCTCGACGGATATTCGAACTCGCTGTCGATAATCGGCCTATCCTCGTCTCCATCGACTCAGTGGAAGGCCTTGGAGACTTCGCGGAAATCGAACGCGTTATCGATTCACCGGACCATATCGAGCAAGCGAAATCGGATGTGAACGCCGTAGCAAGCCAATTGGTGCTCGGAAACCTCGAAACCAGAAGCTATCTTGCGATGGTCCTGGAAACGTTCCACAAACAAAAAACGGTCCCGGATAATTCCGAGACCGTTTGAATTGGATTCCGTTATCGGAACAACGGGCTTAGTTGCATCCGCAAGCGGGAGCGGCAGGAGCTGGAGCAGCATCGCAGCATGGTGCTGGAGCTGGTTCGCAGCAAGATGCCTTGCGTGCACGATGACGAGCGAACAGGCCGCTCAATCGCGACTTCTTGCCGCAGCAATCAGCTGGAGCAGCATCGCAGCAGGGAGCTGGTGCTGGCTCGCAGCAAGGTGCTGGTGCAGGAGCAGCGTCACAGCAGGGAGCTGGAGCTGGTTCGCAGCAAGAAGGAGCACCACTGCAACGGCTGTGCAGGCGGCTGTGCAGACGAGTCAGCAGGCCAACTCGCTTGGTTTCGCCACAGCAGGATGGAGCTGGTTCGCAGCAAGGAGCCGGTGCTGGAGCTGGCTCGCAGCAGGAAGCTGCACCGCTGCAACGGCTGTGCATGCTTGCATGGAGACGAGCGAGCAAACCAACTCGCTTGGTTTCGCCGCAGCACGATGGAGCGGGATCGCAAACAGGAGCTGGTGCTGGTTCGCAGCAAGCAGGTGCTGGGTTGCAGCAATCGCTCTTGCGATTGAAGATCCCTGCGGAAGCACTGGACGACGAAACAATGGCCATGGAAACCACTGCCAAAGCAATCAAAACACGACGCATTCGAATTTCTCCCAAACTTGTAAAGGGACAACCACCACCGCGTCGGAACTTCGGCCTCGTGTTCCCCCCGGGGAGGGCCTGTGCCAGCGGGTACACTGGCGGCGTTGACGCGACTAAATCGTTGAACAATAGTTCCCGATAAAACTTACCGAGGAACCCTAATCAGCAAAGTTTAGTTAGAGATCACATCTTCTCGCGCCGAACGTGCCGATTTTTCCAATTTGCACAGCAAGCCCTATCACCCAAGCCCCCTTTGAGATCACCTTTCAACCCCAGCATTAACCCTGCTTATTCGTGCCGCCCCTTTTGCTTTGGGGCTAGTTTTCACCTCAAGAGATGGGTGATCTGCTCCCTGATTTTCTCCTCGACATCCTCGTTCCTGCAGGATGGGCTAGAGGAAATGGCCGGCATTTATCCTTTTTGACGCA
>JAGWWZ010000080.1 GCA_018970165.1 Planctomycetota bacterium
ACTGGAAGTCCGTTTTACGTTTGATGTGTCAGACTTAGACGGTTCAACACAAATCGACTAACATAAAAAGCACGGACTAGGTCTCAATCGAGACGGCAAGCCGATAATCCTGGGTAGTGAATGATGAGTACCATCGCAAAGCTGAGTGGAAATGATTTCGACCGCATGGTGGCCAGAGGGGCCTTCGTTGATCTTGAACCCCTCAAGGTGGAATTGATTTACGGGGAGCTTCGCTTTACGAATCCAGCAGGTCCGGTGCATGAAGGTGAGATCCAATTCTTGATGGAGTGGTTGATGTTGCACACGAACCCTCAAGAGATGATGGTTCGCGTGCAATCGAGTATCAATTGCGGCGACCACCGGCCTGAACCCGACCTGGTATGGTCTCGCAGGATGCCAGCCAAGCGAATACGTCCCACGCACGCGGACGCTCTGCTCTTGATCGAGGTCTCCGATTCCAGCACGGAACAGGACTTGAGGGAAAAAGCTAGGCTCTACGCCGAGCATGACATTCCTGAGTACTGGGTCGTCGATATTCAGGCCGAGCAAATCCACGTGCACCGGACTCCGAACCAAGGAAGCTATCAATCGATCCAGTCGTTCGGCAAATCCGCCTTCATCAGTCCCCTCTGCCAACCAAACGCGACATTATCACTGGCAGAACTATTCGACCTCGATTCGTGACCCTTCGTAAGACGGACTTCTAGTCCGTCGGCAGGCGCATTAAGACGGACTGGAAGTCCGTCTTACAAAAACCCAGCGAGCCTATTGCATTCGATTCTTCGCTCCGACGACCTGAGCTATAATAAGATCATTCCGAGCGTAGTAGCGAGCGTAGCAATATGCCTGCTTCCCACCCCTTTTGGAGCGTCAAACGTGAACCAACACGCGAAATTGCTGCGCATGTGCACGTTGACTGTCGCTTGGCTCTTGTCGGTGATGATCCCTGCACTCGCTCAGGATACGCTCACTTATGAAGCACATGTTCGCCCCATCCTGACCGAACACTGCTTGGCCTGCCATGGCCCCTCGAAGCAACTGAGTAGCTTTCGACTGGACCGCAAGAGTTCAGCGATGCTCGGAGGAGATTTTGGCGAGCCAGCGATTGTTCCGGGAAAATCGACCCATAGTCCGCTCTTCCAATACATCAGCGATCCCAAGCACAGCAACGCCATGCCACCCCCCGGCGAGGAGCGCCGAAGCCTGAATGCTGAGGAAATAGACACGATCCGCCGATGGATCGATCAAGGAGCATCGTGGCAGGAAGAAGAAACCATCGCCGACGGCATGGATCACTGGAGCTACCAGCCTCTTCGTCGACAGTGGGATCACTCCAGCATCGATGGCTTTCTCGAAGCCAAACGCCGCGATGCCGGTTTGAGCACTGCAGCACCGGCCTCTCCTCACGCCATTGCGCGACGCATCAGCTTTGCCTTGACCGGTCTGCCTCCTGACCCAACTTCCGTGCATCGATTTGTTCAAGAATTCTTACAGGATGAAGATCGAGCGGTTGAGCGGCTAGTCGATGACTTGCTCGCCTCACCTCATTACGGAGAACGATGGGCGCGCCACTGGCTCGATGTCGTTCGGTTCGCGGAAAGCGATGGCTTTGAGATGAACCATCAGCGGGTCAACGCGTGGCCCTATCGCGATTACGTTATCGATGCGTTCAATCGCGACCTCCCGTATGACACTTTCATTCGCGAACAACTCGCGGGAGATCGTTGGGGGGTGGAGGCGGCGACCGGGTTTCTGGTAGGCGGCCCTTGGGACCGAGTCAAATCTCCCGATCCTGTATTGACCGCGAACCAGCGAGCAGACGAACTGCACGATATGGTCAGTACCACGAGCTCGACTTTTCTTGGATTGACCGTTGGCTGCGCCCGCTGTCATGCCCACAAATTTGATCCGATCTCGCAACAGGACTATTACCGCATCAAGGCGTGTTTGTCTGGGGTCCAGCATGGAGAGCGGGCATTGTCGAGTACTAACGCCGACGCACAGCGAACGGAACTTGATGCATGCCTTGCAAAATCGAAGGAGATTCGCGAGCAATTGAGAAGTCTCGAGCCAATAGCCCAGCCGAACTCGTCCTCTGCGAATCGGTCGCCTCTTTCCCATCGCGAGAATGTCGAGAACTTCGAACCGATTATTGCTCGTTGGGTCAAATTCGAAGTGTTGGCCACCACCGGAGCTGAGCCGTGCATCGATGAGTTCGAGATCCTCTCGGTCGACGGTGACAATGTTGCGAGAGATGCGTCAGTGACATCTTCTGGGGACTTTGCGAACAATGCATTTCACCAACTCAAGCATGTCCATGACGGTCGATACGGCAACGAACACTCATGGATTTCCAACGAACCCGGCAAAGGCCGGCTGATCTTTGATCTGGGCAAAAGCGCGTCCATTAAGAGCGTCTTGTGGAGTCGCGATCGAAGTCCTGAACCGCGTTACTCCGATCGAGTCGCCACTCAGTATGCTCTTTCGGTATCGAACGATGGGGAATCTTGGACGATCGTTGCCGACGCCTCGGATCGCCGGGATCGCAATTCAGCACCTGTCGCGGAATTGCCGAACGACTCCTTGCTTCGTCAGCTCAAAGAGATCGAACGAAAAATGCAGTCGCTACGCGACGGGCCTCAAGTCTATGCTGGCAAGATGGCGATGCCAGAACCAGTCCATCGATTTCATCGCGGGGATCCCACATCGCCGAAAGAGATCATTGCCCCGGGAGGTTTGGCATCCCTCGGAGCGTTCGAATTGCCGCTGGAAAGCAGCGGCCTGGATCGACGTGTGGCCTTGGCCGATTGGATTGCATCCCCAGACAATCCGCTCACCGCGCGCGTGATGGTCAATCGGCTGTGGCATTACCACTTCGGCACGGGGATCGTCGATACACCGAGTGACTTTGGCAAAGGGGGAGGCGTCCCCTTTCACCCCGAACTTCTCGATTGGCTTGCCGCTCAATTGATCGAACAGAATTGGAGCATCAAGAAACTGCAGCGGATGATCTGCACCTCACAAGTCTATCGGCTCGATTCTCAAGGAGCTCAGGAAGCGAAATTGCGTGACGCAGGAAATCGTTTGCTTTGCTATTTTCCGCCGAGGAGATTGGAGGCGGAGCCCCTCCGCGACACCATCCTCAGCGTATGTGGCGAACTCGATCTAAAAATGGGTGGGCCTGGTTTCGATTTGTTCGAGCCGAACGAAAACTACGTTCGCGTGTACGAAACGAAGATGTTGTACGGTCCGACGGAGTTTCGTCGCATGGTCTATCAACGCAAGCCTCGCGTTGAGTTGGATTTGATCTTCGGAACCTTCGATTGTCCCGATGCAGGGCAGATACAGCCCAAGAGGAATGTTTCCACCACGCCGCTCCAGGCGCTGAATCTACTGAACAGCCGATTCATGATCGATCGCAGTCGAGCCTTGGCAAAAAGATTGGAACAGGAAGCGGGTGCCACGGTAGAGGACCAAATCGTGAGGGCTTATGAACTCCTGTTCTCCCGTTCACCCTTGCCTGCGGAAATCGATCTGTGTCGCACTTTGATCCGCGAGCATGGTTCAGAAGCGTTTTGTCGCGCACTTTTCAATACGAACGAATTCATCATGGTGTATTGAGATGCATCGTCGATTGTTCTTAGGAAATAGCGTGTCGGGTTTGAGTTCCATCGCCTTGCTCGCGATGTTGGCCAACGATTCGGCTCGAGCGGGTGAAGCTCCCATTCGTCCCGCGATCGATCCGTCTCGGCCCTACGCTCCTAGATCCCCACATTTTCCAGCCCGGGCAAAAAGGGTTCTGGTGATCTTCGCCTCCGGAGCGATTTCGCACGTCGATACGTTCGACTACAAGCCCGAGTTGGTTGCCAAGCATGATATGCCGATGCCGGAGAGTTCGGGCTTGATCACGTTTCAAGGTGAGCAAGGGAATCTCATTCAGCCTCGATGGCAATTTCGACCTCGCGGTCAATCGGGAAAGATGACCAGCGATCTACTGCCGCGCATCGGCGAGTTAGCGGATGATCTGTGTTTTATCCATTCCATGACTGCCAAGTCGAATACGCACGGACCGGCCGAGAGCCAGATGGCCACTGGTTTTACTTTGGATGGTTTTCCGAGCATGGGTGCATGGGTTAGCTATGCGTTGGGATCGGTATGCGAGGACCTGCCTGCGTTTGTCGCGATTCCGGATCCTCGCGGAATACCGCAGATCGGGCAGCGTCAATGGTCCAGCGGGTTCTTACCAGCTGCGTTTCAAGGAACTCCTTTTAACTCCGATCGACCTATTCCACATTTGAATCGGCCCGAAACGATTTCTCTCGATACCGATGTCGCGACCCGTCGCATGGTGCAGCAACTGAACGGGATTCAACAAGCGAGTCGGCGAGACGATGAGTTTTTAGCCGCCCGCATCGCGAGTTATGAGCTAGCCGCCCGCATGCAATTGGCGGCAGCTAAGCTGAGCGATCTGGGGGACGAAACCGCAGAGACATTTTCGCTCTACGGTGCTGACGACACCAGCAACACGAATAAGGCCAGGTTCGCTAAAAATTGCATCCTCGCAAGACGATTACTCGAGCGGGATGTGCGATTCGTGCAACTCTTTAATGGTTCCTATGCGATGGGGGAAGGGGTTGGAAACTGGGACGGTCACAAGGTGATCGAGCAGCAGTACAGTGTGCATGGCCCGATCTTGGACCAACCGGTGGCAGGCTTGATCACCGACATGAAGAGGCGCGGGTTGCTCGACGACACGCTGGTTGCGTTCGTCACCGAATTCGGTCGGATGCCCACGTTTCAGAAGGGTGCCAGCGGACGCGACCACAATCCCTCGGGGTTCACCGTTTGGCTCACGGGTGCTGGAGTGCGCCGTGGCATGAGTTACGGAGCCACGGACGAGTTCGGCTACAAGGCCGTCGAGAGTGTGACCACGATTTACGATTTGCACGCCACGATTCTGCATCTGCTCGGATTAGATCACGAGCGATTGAGTTTCTACCATAACGGAATCGAGCGGCGTCTCACCGATGTCCATGGTCGCGTTGTCCGGGACATCTTGTCCTGAGACTCCATCCAATCACATCCGGTTTTTCCGGAGAGTGAAAATGTAATGGTTTCATCGATGCTATCGATGATTTCAGATTCCTAGGCTGTCTAGCCCTTGCTGAAAACTCTTTGAAAATAGGTCGAAATAACAGCAGAGCTTAGAACTATCTCCTGTTTGCAAGGAAAACAACTGCAATGCCCGCCGTTGATACTTCGACTGTCAGTTTGCAAGCCGATAATCCACTGAAGACTGCTCGCGGTCTCGTTTCTGACTTGTTTGTGGTTCGACCGTGGATTTATTGGACCGACTTTTTGGTCAGTTTGGCCATCGCCTATTCCGCTTCGATCGTTTTGCTAAAGTTGCCGATGGTGTCTTGGGAGTGGAAGGTGGCAGGATGGTTCGTATCCGTAGCTGCACTCTATCGCGTTAGCCTATTCATGCATGAGATCTGCCATTTCGGAAAAAACGAGATGCGAGGCTTCAAGGTTGCGTGGAATATTCTAGCGGGCATCCCAATGATGCTTCCTTCATTTTTCTACGAGACCCATCGCGAGCACCATAACACGCGTCATTATGGAACGGAGGAGGATGGCGAGTACCTTCCACTAGCAAGCGGCAGACTGCGTGATGTATTTGCTTTCCTAGCGCAAGTCATCTACATGCCTTTGTTGACTTTTTTCAGGCATCTAGTGGTGACGCCGATATCGTTTCTGAGCCCGTCGTTGCGTCGTTGGGTTCTGGAGCATTGGTCCAGCTTTGTGATCGATCTTTCCTACAAGCGAACGATTCGGCCGCAAGATCCTTTGCGTTGGTGGGCAGCTATGGAAGTTGCCTGTCACCTGCGAGCCGTTGTTTTGGTGTTCGTTATCAGCTCTGGTGTTGAGCCTTGGTACAACCTATTGCTCATCTGGAGCGTTGCATCGACGATTCTGCTGATGAATCATGTTAGAACGTTGGCTGCTCATCGCTACCGAAGCGATGGCAAGGCAATGACGCTCGAGGGGCAGATGCTCGATTCCATCGACATATCAGCCCGAGATCCACTGACATTGATTTTGTGCCCCGTGGGATTGCGGTTTCATGCGCTGCATCACATGTTCCCGGGCATGCCCTATCACAATTTGGCAACTGCCCACAGCCGCCTGATGACTCAACTCCCGGCGGATCACCCGTATCGAAGTTCGGTTTATCCTTCGATGTGGGCGGTGTTGAGAGAGTTGATTTCCGAGGTGCGCGCTAACACTTCACATGGTAGCTGCAGCAATTCGGATCCGAATCCGCAGGCACGATGTCTCGGCGAGTTGCCTAAGCCTACGGCTGGGTGAACTCAACTTTGCTTAGCAGTTCGTCGTCTGCGATCGACGAGGTTGACTGGTGATCGAAAACGACCCTGTCTTTGCCGCTCTGCTTTGCTTCGAAGAGAGTATTTTCCGCTCGCTTGAACCAGTTTTTCGCATTCTCTCCAGAGAGCAGTTCCGCTCCACCGATGCTCACCGAGATTTGAATATGGCGGTCGATAGCGGGGATCCGCAATTCGCTAACCGCAACGCGAACACGCTCGGCGGCGATCGCTGCGTTGTTGGCTTGCGTTTCTGGGAGCAAGGCAGCAAACTTCTGTCCATCCGTTCGGAAGACCAAATCGATATCCCGAAGAGTTGCAGTGATCGCACGGACGAGAGCTTTCAACGCCTGATCCCCCACATCCCTACCCCGTGCACTGTTGATCTTCTTGAAGTCGTCCACATCGATCAGCAATAGCGAACATGGATTATTGTAGCGCCGAAGCTGTGTGACCCGACGAGAGATCTCTTGGTCAAAAAACTTTTTATTTCCAACCCCTGTCAACACATCGGTAGTCGACGAACTCCGTAGCTGTTCTATCTCCTTATGGTCGTGACGGCGGCAAATCTCTGATATCCCTAAGCAGGAAATCAATCCGATGCCACCGATGTTTAGACACAGTATCGATCTCCAGCCGTCTACAAGATCGAATTGACCTATAAAAAACAGCAAGACGCTCACCGCGACAGTCAACCAGAGAAAGAGTTTTTGGCCAAATAAAGTTTGGGATAGATTTACTGCAATCATCATCTCATCGTAGGGGCTGAAGGAAACGTGGTTGCTCGTACGCGATGTGGGCTACAGCGCGACTGCCAGGCAACCTCTTCGTCATTCCTAGTTCTCATTGCGGACCGATGCGTGATCGAATCGGCTTCGAAGTCTATCTGCCATCCATTTGCAGGGCGACTGTACCGATCATTCCGAATACGCGGCCATTTTGTTGCTAGCCTCTGCTTGCGATGCCTCTGCTTGCGATGCCTCAGGATGCGATGCCTCAGGTTGCGATACGCAAACTTCAGCTCGGTTCCGTCCCCGTCTCTTGGCATCATACAGAGCTTCGTCAGCCCGTTTGAACCAGCCTTCGGCACAGTCCACAAACTGGATCTCCGATCCTCCGATACTCACCGTCACTCTCAGGCGCTCATCGCTGCCAGGAATCGGAATCTCAAGTTCGCTAACGGCTGCACGAATTCGCTCAGCGGCAATCATCGCTTTGGATGACTCGGTCTCCGGAAGCAATGCCGCAAACTCCTCCCCTCCTATTCGAAACAACAAATCGATATCGCGCAACGTCGAAGACATCGCATGGACAAGAGCCTTCAAAACTACGTCCCCTACATCATGTCCCCAACGATCGTTGATGGACTTGAAGTAATCTGCATCTACGATCAAAAGTGAGCAAGTAGTTCCATAGCGTTGGAATTGCGTGATCTTCCGACTCAATTCCTGATCGAATGAGCGACGATTGCCTACGCCGGTAAGGGAATCGGTCGTCGCAGCCTCGCGTAGCCGCACGATTTCTCGCTCGTTGTGCCGCCGACTCACTTCGGATAAACCCAAACACGCAATTAGTCCCACCCCGCCAACGTTCAAGAACACCGTACTTTGCAATCGGTCAATACTCCCGAACTGACCGATGCAGATGAACAGCGTGCTGGCAAACACGGTCACCCAAAGGGCAGGAGTGTTAGGTAGGAGCTTTCTCCACGTGGAATCATGTAGTGCAGGTTGTAACAACATTCGGTAAACACGAATACGATTGGTCAATGGCGTGAGGGAATGGGCTCAACGATGCCGGGCAAACCAACGACTGTGCTCGCTTAAACCACACTCATTCCTAGGTTGCCGCACTTCGTCAGGAACACTTTCGAACTCGGGATTGCCTGATTCCCCCCCAGACGGTGGTTTTGTCTGACGATCGTGCGGTTTGTAGCGATCGTACCACTATGGAATCCATCTCAGCGACTTGGCACGACCTGAGACCATGGAACTCGAGTGCCAGTGGTCCACTTGGCATCCGCGCGAAATTCCGCTTCCGGTTCGACGTCACCCGCCCGGTACCAATGGACGTCTCCTCGGCCAATCACCTCGATCACGCCATCGCGAAACAGAATCCCCGTCCCCTCATCAATCCCCAAACCGGCGAGTTTCGGATGCGTCAGCACCGCTCGAGACAATCGTTCCTGGCGTCGCCTAGCCGTGAAATGTTGATCGATGATCACATCGGAAAGGATGGAGAAACCGGTTCCGAACAACGGCTCTCTTCTACCTTCCCGAATCATGACTTGGGAGCAGATCGCCGCTCCGGCGCTGGTCCCCCCTAGAACTCCACCTCGATCAAGTAACCGCTTGATTTCCTCTTCCATTTGTGTGCCGACCAACCGCTCGCTCAATCGATCCTGCTCTCCACCTCCGAGCCACACAGCCGTTGCCCTTCGAAGAATCTCCAACTTCGAATCATGATCAGCCTCAGAGCGATCTTGGACATGAACCACTTGAATGTCCGCCCACAAATACCCCTGCCAGAGCGGAAGCCAAGGGGCGTAGTCCCCATGGTCAGCCCGCGGAGACGCTGTGGGAATGAGGACGAGTTTTCCCTGATCTCCTCCCCCCAGCTCATGAAAACGGCTTAGCAAGTCATCAGGCAACTTTCCGCCACCACAAAGAAAGAGGCACCCTCGGTCTCTCTCTGGGACCGGGCGAGACTTAGCGTCCCCCTCCTGGGAAACACCCGGACTGGCAGAAAAGGTCAGCAATGCCATGGTCAAAATCCCTGCTCGCATGCCTGACAGAATAGCATCGATGGTGTCCGCTATACCACTTAGTCGACATCCGAACCTCACAAAACATTGGAGAAATCCGTTTTTCGCAATAACGCTTGTCAAAAATGGGCGGACCCATATACTGCATTTGCCTAGCGTCATGTTTCGCTGAGGATCGAAGCCCCAAATCGTGCAAAGGCCCCAAACCTTCAAAGGATCGGAATCATGGATATTGCCAATGCCGCAATCCATTCTCCCATCCGGCCAGTCGACCAACTGGTCTTGGATCTGTTGCGTCGTGGAGAGGGTTTGACGGTCAATGACTTGACGGAAAAGCTGGAAGTGACCGCCACTGCGGTTCGGCAGCGGCTCGACCGTCTCGAAAGTGCGGGCTATCTGGAACGACGCAAACATTCTCACGGACGCGGACGACCGACCTTCGCTTACTTCCTGACCGATCTGGGCTGGAGGCAGGTGGGCGTGACCTACACCGACTTGGCGATCTCTTTGTGGAGTGAGATTCTGGCGATCCCTGATTCGCAGTTGCGATCGGAAATTATTCAGCGGGTTAGCCAGAGGATGGGACGAGCCTTTCGAGATCTGCTTCCCGAGGGAACGCTCGACGATCGCATGCGATCGCTTGCGAATGTTATGCTCTCACGCCGCATTCCTGCATCGTTTGAACGCGAGGCGGGAATACCGGTGTTGGCGGTTCATGCTTGTCCCTATCCCGATCTGGTGCAGCGCGATCAAGATCGCAGCCTGTGCCGACTCGAGCAACAGGTTCTCAGCCAAGCCATTGGTCAGCACATGGAACTGTCGCAGTGCAAATTGGATGGACATGGATGTTGCCAATTCAAACCGATGGATCGGGGTGTAGCCGCAACCTGAACTCAACGAATCCGTTTTTCTGAACCCAAGTTTTCTTAGTGACATAAATCGAACATGAACCACGTTTTGCGAATTGAAAACCTACACGTCTCGGTCAACGATAAGCCGATCCTGCGCGGAGTAAATCTCGAAATCAAGTTCGGAGAGACACATGCATTGATGGGGCCCAACGGTTCGGGCAAGAGCACGCTCGGTCTTGCGATTGCAGGACATCCCAACTACGAGATCACCCAAGGATCGATCTATCTCGACGGCGGTGACCTGACCGAGATGGAGGCAGATCAGCGGGCTCGTGCTGGAATCTTCATGGCCTTCCAACGGCCGGTTGCCATTCCTGGAGTCAAGATGGCGGACTTCCTCCGTCATGCGGTTACCAACGTGCGTCGGCCCGACCGCAAGGAAGGGGAAGAGTTGATCGCCATGAGAGACTTCCGAAAGGAACTGAAGTCGAAGATGGAATTGCTCAAGATGGATCCGGAATTCGCTCGCCGGTATGTGAACGACGGATTCTCAGGGGGCGAGATGAAGCGTGCGGAAATCCTCACCATGGCGATGTTGTCTCCCAAGTTTGCGATTCTCGACGAAACCGACAGCGGTTTGGATGCGGATGCCGTGCGATTAGCCAGTGCTTCTATCGCAGAAATCGGTCGGGACAAGATGGGACTGCTGATCATCACTCACCACGATAAACTTTTGGAACACAATCCTCCGCAGTTCACGCACGTGATGCTTGGGGGGCGGATCGTAGAGACAGGTGGCCCCGAACTGGCTCGCGAACTGCATGACCTCGGATACGACCGCATTCGCAAGGCCTATCCAGAAGCGGATGCCGCGAATCAAGAGATGATCTCCAAAGAAGAAGCTGCTCTGGCCTAGCCAGATAGACCCACCCATCAAATCCAATCGCCCTAACGAATCAGTCGTATCGAACCTCGAATAGAGAAACCATAGAACTATGTCGACCGAAACAGCACCTGACGATGCAATCGGGGAAATCAACAAGTACGATTTCCGAACAGAGAGCAAGGCCGTCTTCAAGGCCCGAAAAGGACTCGATTCGGATATCGTCTCTCAGATCTCCGAAATGAAGAACGAACCGGAGTGGATGCGAGACTTCCGACTCAAGTCGCTCGAGATTTTTCATTCCAAGCCCATGCCGACGTGGGGTGGAAACATCGATATTGATTTTCAGGACATCTACTACTACCTCAAACCCACCGACAAGCAGGGACGGACCTGGGACGAAGTGCCCCAGGAGATCAAGGACACGTTCGACAAGCTTGGGATCCCCGAGGCAGAGCGAAAGTTTTTAGCTGGGGTCAAAGCCCAGTTTGAAAGCGAAGTGGTCTACGGCTCGCTGAAGGAAGACTTGGTCAAGCAAGGGGTCATCTTCACCGACACCGACACAGCGATCAAAGAATACCCCGACCTGGTGCGCGAGTACTTCGGAACGATCATCCCCCCCACTGATAACAAGTTCGCTGCCCTCAACTCTGCGGTCTGGTCTGGGGGGTCATTCATCTATGTCCCCAAGGGAGTGAAGATCGAATTCCCGCTACAGGCATACTTCCGCATCAATGCAGAGAACATGGGTCAGTTCGAGCGGACGCTGATCATCGTGGATGAAGGAGCGAGCGTCCATTACGTTGAAGGATGCACCGCTCCGATGTATTCCTCGGAATCGCTCCACTCGGCAGTCGTCGAAATCATCTGCAAGCGTGGTAGCCGATGTCGCTACACCACGATTCAGAATTGGGCGAACAACATCTACAACCTCGTCACCAAGCGTGCGGTTGCTTATGCCGATGCGACGATGGAATGGGTGGACGGTAACTTGGGTAGCAAGTTGACGATGAAGTATCCGGCGGTCTACATGCTCGAACCGGGTGCCCGCGGCGAGATCCTGTCGATCGCGTTCGCATCGGCCGGTCAGCACCAGGATGCCGGGGGCAAACTGGTCCACGCAGCCCCCCACACCACCGGTCAAATCATCAGCAAGTCGATTTCCAAGAACGGAGGTCGCAGCAGCTACCGCGGTCTGGTGCGTGTGGAGAAAGATGCGGCCAAGTCCAAGTGCAACGTCGTATGCGATGCATTGATACTCGATCCCAAGAGCCAGAGCGACACGTTCCCATACATCGAAATCATGGACCAAGATGTCAGCATCGGACATGAAGCCAGCGTCTCGCGCATCGGAGAAGAACAGTTGTTCTATCTGATGAGCCGCGGCCTGTCCGAGGCGGAAGCCAGCACCATGATCGTCAACGGATTCATCGAACCGCTCGTTAAAGAGTTGCCGATGGAATACGCAGTGGAAATGAATCGCTTGATCCAACTTCAAATGGAAGGATCGGTGGGCTAGCCATGAGCACAACAGCAGCAAGCGATACCTTCAGCTTCGATCAGAAGGCGTTCGATCGATTGATCGAAAAAAGAATCGATCCCACCTGGCTCACCGCAGCTCGCAAAGAAGCTTGGGAAGTGTTCCAATCGAATCCGTGGCCGAGTCCTCGCCAAGAAAACTGGATGCGATCGGACCTCCGCGGATTCCGGATACAAAAATACGTACCCAACGTCGAAGAGCGGACTTCGCTTGCCGACGGAACCCCCGTTCGCTTGTTGGATGGAGTCGATGTTGCAGGAACACTGCGCTCGGTGGATGGCGTAGTAACGCACCAACAACTCCATGAATCGTACTCGAGCCGCGGTGTCATCGCTTCGTCTCTCTCAGCGGCGGCTCGCGAACACTCCGAATTGGTGCGCAAGCATCTTCACTCGTTGGTATCTCCGACGGTGGATCGATTCGCGGCCCTCGAAGCTTCGATGTGGAGCGATGGATATTTCATTTACATTCCTCGCAACACCGTCGTCGATCGACCCATCCATATTCATGCGGCAATCTCCGAGGGAGGTGTCGACCTTTCTCACACACTCATCGTCCTCGAGGAGGGTGCGGAGGCAACCGTTCTTTATGAGTCGGCCAGCCCGGACACCGCTTCGGCAGGATTTCACTGCGGCGCGGTCGAATTGGTCCAACGAGGCAATTCCCACCTTCGCTATGTGAACCTCCAAGATTGGGGACAGAACGTGTGGCACTTCGCTCATCAGCGAGCCAGCGTCGGCCGGGACGCCTCGATCCAATGGACGGTTGCTGCGATGGGATCACGGTTTGCCCAGGTCGATCAGCGGGTCGCCTTGGTCGAGGCCGGCGCCCGTAGCCAGGTCAACGGCGTTATGTTCACACGCGATAAACAGCATCTGGTCTACAACACGTTGCAGCATCACATTGCCCCACATTGCACCAGCGACTTCCTCTACAAAGCGGTTCTCCAAGATCGATCCAGGACAGTCTGGCGCGGCATGATCAAGGTCGACTCTGGAGCGCAAAAGACCGATGGTTATCAACGCAACGATAATCTGATGCTCAGCGACAAGGCCCGAGCGGACTCTATCCCAGGTCTCGAGATCCAAGCTGACGATGTACGCTGCACACACGGCAGTACCAGCGGCCGGATCGATGAGGAACTCATCTTCTACGCCCAATCGAGAGGATTTACGCGCGGGGAAGCCATGCGAATGATCGTTACCGGCTTCTTCCAGCAGATTTTTGATCGCGTCACCATCGAATCGGTTCGCGAAGCCCTCGGGGCATCGATCGCTCGCCAAGTTCGGCAATACGAGTAGAACCAGCAGAGCAAATCCACGCGAACGACAAAAGGAACCGATCATCAGCAACGACTTCCATTACGCATGCAAACTCGATGAACTCCATGCCGGAAAACCCAAGTCCGTGGAGGTCCTCGATCGCTATGTTGTGCTCGTCCGATACGACGCGCAGGTTTATTGCATCGAAGACCTGTGCACGCATGACGGTGGCACTCTTGGCGACGGTGAACTCGATGGTTATTGCTTGGTATGTCCACGACACGGCGCAAAGTTTGATGTTCGCAACGGACATGTTGTATGCATGCCAGCAACCGAGAATACCCCTAGCCACGAAGTCCGAATCGACGGCGACCAAGTGCTGGTGAGATTGAGCGATTGAAATTCGTCGATCAACGAAGTAAAAACTGTATCCCTATCGAGCTTGCTCATGACCATTACCGAAGACAAAGTCCGCGAGGAATTGAAGCGGGTCATCGACCCGGAGTTATTCGTCAATATCGTCGATCTTGGATTGATCTATGTCGTCGATATTCAGCCTCGCGATGATGGCAAACAAAACGTCAATATCGAAATGACGCTGACCAGTCCGATGTGCCCCGCCGGTCCCCAACTCGTCGCCAATAGCCGGCAAGTCATCGAAGAACTGGAAGGGGTTGGCGACATCGACATCAAGGTCGTGATGGAACCACCCTGGGGGCCCGATAAAATGACCGAGGATGCCCGCGATCAACTAGGGATATTCTGATGGCTACCTCCCCTCCGCAAGTCTCTTTGGATGAGATTCGCGAAGAAGTCGCTGATCTAGAGACGCCGGAAGAACGCATCGGGTATCTGATCGAGCTTGGGCAGACCCTGCCCGACCTTCCGGTCGAGTACCAGACCGAGATATTTCGGGTTCTCGGTTGCCAGAGCATGGTTTGGGTCGTGCCCGAGATGCAAGACAAGCAGCTTTATTTTCGCGGCACCAGCGACGCACCCATGGTACGTGGACTGGTCGCGATTTTGATCAGCGCTTATTCGGGGCGTTCCCCCCGCGAGATTCTCGATTTTCCGATTGAGTCACTCTTCGAAGAGCTGCGATTGAAGTCGTTCATGACTCCGATGCGCAGTAACGGCCTGTACTCGATGGTCCAAAGAATCCAAGCCATCGCACGCGAATCGCTTGCAGCATCCGGTGAGGCTCTGGAAGTTGCAGTGGCGATTGGAAAGTCTCATAGCGATGTACCGGAGATTTCGCTCGCGACCTGCCGCGAAGATTTCCCAATCCTTGCGCAACGCATCAGCGGCGGCCACCCCTTGGTCTACTTGGATAACGCGGCCTCGTCGCAGCGGCCATCGAGCGTGATCGACTGCATGTCAGAAGTGTACCAAACGCACTACGCCAATGTTCACCGCTCCGGTCATGATCTGGCGGTGAGTACAACGGTTGCGATGGAGGCAGCCAGAGAGTCCTTGCGACGGTTCATACATGCATCGAGTAGCGACGAGATCATCTTTACACCGGGAACGACCGCATCGATCAATCTGGTCGCTCGATCGTGGGGCGATGCAAACCTCCAAAAAGGAGATGAGATCCTGCTGACGGAGTTGGAACATCATTCCAACATTGTTCCCTGGCAGCAGTTGGCCGCGAGAACAGGCGCAGTCATTCGTTGGCTTCCCGTCGGTGACGATTTTTTGCTCGATATGGATTCTCTCCCCAAATGGCTGAGCAATCGAACGCGACTGGTCTCATTCTCAGCTGTGTCGAATGTGCTGGGGACAATCAACCCTGTCCGTGAGATCGTGGCTGCTGGACATAAGGTGGGGGCTCGCGTCTTGGTGGATGCTGCTCAAGCGGTTCCGCATGGCAGTGTCGATGCGATCTCCTGGGACGCGGATTGGATCGTTTTCAGCGGACACAAGATGCTCGGCCCAACCGGGATCGGTGTCCTGTATGGCAAACGTTCTGTACTCGAATCGATGCCCCCGTTTCTTGGTGGCGGCAACATGATCAAGTCGGTCACCAAGAACGGCTTCGAACCAGCGGATCTCCCTCATCGATTCGAAGCAGGAACCGCACCGATCGTCGAAGCGATCGCGATGAAGCCGGCAGTGGAATACCTCGAAAGAGTAGGATCCGATCGCATTCTCGCACATGAGAGGAAATTGGCTCGGCGAGCCATGGATGGCTTGGTCAAGATCCCGGGTTTGAGAATCCTCGGGCCAGACATCCAAGCAAAGACAGGTGTCCTTTCCTTTGTTGTCGATCGCATCCATCCAGACCAAATCGGCCAGTACTTGAACGCTGTTGGGATCGCGATTCGTGTTGGGCATCACTGCGCCATGCCGCTCCATGAGCGATTCGGATTACCAGCAAGTGCCAGGGCTTCGTTCTACTTGTACAACACGGTCGAAGAAGTCGACTCGTTTGTCGATGCGGTCGCTCGCTCGGTTCGGTTGGGCGCTGGTTCGCGAAACGGATGAGCATCGTCGATGCCCTCGTTTCTCACGATCACGCTTTCTGAGAGCCTCCCTGGTTCTCAAATACGTACCGCACGAGTTCCTCGACGGTTTCAATGTCCAAGATCTCGTCAGTGACCTTGAAGGCGAATTGCTTCTCGAAGTCGAATGTCAGTTCGGCCATGGCAACCGAGTCGATCCCGATGAGCGCAAGGGAATCACTCATCTGCGGCATGGTGCCGCAAACCTTCTCGAGATAGCTCAAGATGTGAGCTTGAGTTGATTCGAAGGTGTGCATCTGCTCGTTCCGAGATTCTATCGAGTAACCGATCCTAGGCGCCGCAAGCTTAACGAATATCAGACGAATTCTGAGCGCCTAACGACGTGGTAAAGGGATTTTTTTCAGCCGATTGGCTTGGACCGGCTTCTTTCAGAGCTTCGAGAACGTCGGACTCCGCCAAAATATCTCGAAGGATGATGGGGTGATTGGGTTGACCGGGAGGATAAATCGCGAGAACTGGGATCGAAATACTGTTGAGTTCTTCCTTGAGCTTACGATCCAGTTCCGGTGGATAACGGGTCAGATCGGCGATCAACGGAACCACCTGATTCTTCTTGACGATATCACGCACCTTAGGAGTATGGATCGCCACCGCCAAATTGAGTTTGCAATTTTGACACCATTCTGCGGTGAAGTCGACCATCACCGTTTTTCCTTCGCCGACCAGTTGCTGCAATCGCTGTTCACTGAATGGCTCCCATTCCAATTCATAGGGTGATGGTCCCAAATAATGAAAGGATCCCATGGCACCTGCGACGGTCGCGAGTGATCCCATCGCCCAAGCTCGTGCCTTTTGCCCCGGAGAAGCCCACGCAGGAACTCGTCCGATCATCCAGCATGCAAACCAAGTGAAGATCAACGAGGTGAACATCGCGGTTCGCTCATCTTTGGGAAACCCGTTCACGAACGCAACAACACTCAAGAGCATCGGAAAGGCAAGAATCTCTTTGAAGGTTTCCATCCACGGTCCAGGTTTGGGAATCCACTTCAATGCCGCAGGATAAGCCGCGATTACCAAATAGGGACTTGCCATGCCTAATCCCACACCGAAGAAGATCAACATCACCACCCATGCGGGTTGAGACAGCGATACCGCCAGAGCGCTCCCGAGAAATGGGCCGCTACAAGGGGTCGCGAGCAATGTGGTGATGACTCCTTTTGCAAAAGCACCGAGAATGCCATGTCGATTTGAAAGCTCGGTGCTCTTGGATCCCGTAGCGAAACCCGGGATAGGAAACTCCCAGACGCCTAGGAAGCTCAGGGCTAGGGCAAACATGAATGACGTGACGATGATTTGAAACGTCGTACTGCCGAACTGGGCTCCCCAACTGAGCGTTTGATTGGTAAAGGCTCGGATCAAGATGCTAAGAATTCCAAAGGCGGTCACGAAGCCGATCATTCCAAGGGCGTATACCAATGTCAAAAGCGAAGCTCGCTTCTGGTCTCCGTGCGATTCATTGACAAAGCCGAGAATCTTCAAGCCGATTACCGGGAGCACGCAAGGCATGAAATTCAAGATCAAGCCTGCTAGTAGAGCGAGACCAAACGTGGTGAAGATTTCTCGCAGGGAGAGTGTCAGCGCATACTTGGGAGTCTCGGCCCAAGTTCTTAACTGCGGATTCTCAGCGATGCGATTGAAATCTGTGGCGGATATGGTTGCATAAAGAGGCGAGGCTGATTGCGACGTAGCATCTTTGGCCACCTTGTAGGTAAATGCGAATTGAAGCCCCCGCGGGCGATCGCACGAACCCATGGTGCACGCCTGGTATCCGATCAGACCCTCGAGAGGCGTTTCTCCCTCGCCCGCTGTTTTTGGGATCTCAATCGGAACTCGCCATGTGACAGGCCCTTCGTAGAAGTGCGTGACCTGTCCCAGGCCGGAGT
Source organism: Planctomycetota bacterium (assembly GCA_018970165.1). GTDB lineage: Bacteria > Planctomycetota > Planctomycetia > Pirellulales > Pirellulaceae > JBKCUI01. The sequence goes on from JAGWWZ010000080.1 coordinate 18,095, forward strand.
CTTTGCTGACGGTCGACTTATCTGCGATGGGACGCTGGAATTTAGCGCCTGCCTTTTGGGTAATCGTGAGGAGTGTGCGAAACTTGGTTTCGGGGTCATCGAGATCGAGGCGGTAGACATGGAACTCCGGGTCTGGCACCGCTTCGAGAATCAACTCCATCTTGCCACCTGGAGCCACTGTCGAGCGATCCAAGCGAATGCGCCACTCGACGGCGCTATCCTTCTCGCGAAACACCTCGGTAGCAACGGTTGCGCGGGGTGCTTCGATGAAACCTGCGAACGCTGCTTCGACTTTTTCTGCTCGGACCGGGATGCAACTCTCCTCGCAAACCTGTCCGTCGACTTGGACCTCAAGAGGAGTCGGGGATTCCGAAATGGGCTGAGGCAATTGGATAGGAGCGGTCCAAGTTACTTTATCGTGGTGTTGCTCGATGGGTATGTTCACAAAGACCGGCGAATTCAATTCGATGTCCGGCGGGGTGTCGGGTACGAAGGGACCCGTGACCTGGACCCTGGGCGTTAGAACCTTGAGGACCGTAGCTACCGGGCCGCCCGGAGGCTGAGTGGTTGAGAAGATGTGATAACCATCGCTGAGGGTTGCAGTTACCCGAACCTTCCCCCTGCCTGTTTCGCGGTCCACCTCGTATTCGGCGGAGAATTCGTAAGGAGTTTCCAAGCCTCCCAACGCACCCAGGTCAAATCCTTTCGGGCCAGTAGGTTGTGATTTCGATCCCTTTTGGGCCAGTGCGGTTTGTCCCATGCACAATGCTAGCCATGCCAGCAGCAAGCACGTAAGCCATGCGGGCCGTTGGTGACGGATGGCAACCGAATTTAGGGATTCCAACATACTGTCTCCTGAAACAAAGCCGGACGCATTTTAGGGGGCCTAGAACCCCTGGGTCAACGCATCCCTATTTGCTCGTTCCCGTCAAAAGCCTCATGAAGGGTTAAAACGTATGCATTCTGACGTTTCTACGCAGGTCGAAACGAAATTTCTCTTTGACAAAGCCATTTTCATCAAGTTATTGCTTTGGGGCCCAGAGGGGCTCGGATACAGTGGGAGGGAGTTTGATCACCCGCCACCTCTCCTTTTCCTCACTTTTCTTGCGATGTCCCAGCTTCCTAGCCCTATCGCCGACGAAGTCGAACTCCTGATTCGCAACGCCCAACTCCGGGACGAATTAGAGCCTTATCTCGACGAATCTGTCGACTTTGTAACGGTTCGGAAGATGTCGCTGGCGGAGGAAAATGAGTTTTTGGAGTCCATTTTGGAGTGGGAGCGAGCTCCCTCACTCCCTATTTGCAAGTGGTTCCAGCCGGAATTGATCCTTCCTCGTCCCGAGGCTCTGAGCGACGAAGAAGTGCATGCTCTTTTGTGGCGCACTATTCATCAATTGTACGGACAGAAGATTGCTTTGGACTTCACGGATCATCTGAGCGATCGCCAGCTCTATTGTGTTTTGATGCGGGACATACTTCCCGTTTACCAGAAGAAAATCTCCGATCCTCGTCACTTCCTGCATTGGCATTGCCTCGATGAAAACGACATTGAGGATTGGTTGCGTTACTATGCGACCGACGAGGAACGCGAGCGTTGGAGCGACGAGACAGAGCAACCGCTCCCGGCGCGGAAGCCTCTACCGTTTCCGCGACAAATGCCGCGCCGACCAAGCCATCTCAACTAGGCGACGGGCCGTTGCTATCCGGCCGCGTTGACTCTCTAACTTTGCATAATATCCTTGACGCGCAAGACGATTTGCTCCGCTGTGATCTTGAAGTGCTTGTACAACTGATCTGCAGGGGCAGAGGCACCGAACGTCGACATGCCGATGAAGATGCCTTCGAGTCCGATGTATGGGTCCCAACCTTGTCGAATTCCCGCTTCGCAGGCAACCCGCACTCGCACGTGGGGCAGGAGAACCGAATCGCGGTACTCTTTGGTCTGTTCGTCGAAGAGTTCAAAGCAGGGCATGCTGACGACACGTGCGCTGATTCCTTCACCCGCTAGTGTTTCCTGAGCCTTGAGACAAAGAGCGACCTCGGTTCCCGTGCCGATCAGCACGACATCAGGATCGCCTTGGCAGTCGCTCAGGACATAACCTCCTCGCAAAGTCCCTTCTGCGTTCCCTAATTTGGTTGGATCAAAGGTCGGCGTATTTTGCCGAGAGAGGACCATCGCAACGGGATGTTTATGGATCTGCAGTGCCGCTCGGTACGAGTAGAGGACCTCGTTTGCATCCCCGGGGCGAAATACGTACAAGCCCGGAATTGCGCGGCAGGCTGCCAAATGCTCTATGGGTTGGTGCGTCGGACCGTCCTCCCCCAATCCGATCGAATCATGCGTCAGGATATACATAACCGGTTGATGCATGATGCTGCTCAATCGCATCGCAGGTCGCATGTAATCGGTAAACACAAAGAACGTTGCGCCATAAGGCCGCAGACCGCACAAACTCATCCCGTTGAGGACCGAGCCCATTCCGTGTTCACGGATTCCGAAGTGCATGTTCCGGCCGTGGAAATTCAAGTGCGAGAAATCGGCTTCGCCATTGAGAAGCGTCATCGTAGATGGTGCCAAGTCCGCCGAACCACCGATCAATTGCGGTATATGAGGAGCCAGCATGTTGAGGACTTTGCCGCTGCTGACTCGCGTGGCCATACCTTTGGCATCTGCGGGGAATAGCTTGAGCCCCGCATCCCATCCTGATGGGAGTTTGCGATCGAGAATCGATTGAATCTCGGCCGCTTCCTTGGGATACTCTTTCGCATACGCTGCGAATCGATCGTTCCATGCTTGACTTGCAGCATGTCCTCGCGCGCCGAGTGTGCTTGCGAAATGCTCTCGCACGCTTGGAGGCACCAAGAACTTTTCATCCTCAGGCCAATCGTAGTACTTCTTCGTGAGTTTGATCTCTTCATCACCCAACGGTGCGCCGTGTGCTCCGTGTGTGTTGGCCTTGTTGGGGGATCCGTATCCGATGACCGAGTTGACGATGATCAGTGTCGGCTTATCGCTGTTGGCGCGGAATTCATCGAACGCGGTTTGCAAGTTCGCCAGATCATTGGCATCGGTGACATGGATCGTGTGCCAACCTAAACCTCGGAATCGTTGCGCGACCCCTTCGCTAAACGCCAGATCGGTGTGACCTTCAATCGTGATACCGTTATCATCGTAGATCCAGCACAGATTAGACAGTTTCAGGTGCCCTGCGATCGATGCTGCCTCTGCGGCGACACCTTCCATCAAATCTCCATCGCTGCACAGAGCATAAATATCGTAACCAAATAACTCGAAACCCGGTCGGTTGTATTTTGCGGCCATGTGCTTGGACGCGATCGCCATCCCGACCGAGTTGCCGACCCCTTGACCAAGCGGCCCTGTGGTCGTTTCGATGCCGGTTGCGTAACCGTATTCGGGATGCCCAGCGCATGGGCTGTGCAATTGCCGGAATTTCTTCAGGTCATCGAGAGTCAATGATTCGCGCGAGGTAACCTTGCCATGTGCATCTACAGCCCGCACACCCGACAAATGAATCATCGAGTAGAGTAGCATCGAAGCATGACCGCAGGACAATACAAAGCGATCGCGGTTGGGCCACATGGGATCGGCGGGATCGAAGCGAAGTACCTCGGTCCACAGTTGAAACGTGACTGGAGCCAAGGCCATCGGAGTCCCAGGGTGTCCGCTGTTCGCGGCCTGCACGCCGTCCATGCTCAGGGTTCGGATGGTGTTGATGGCCAACTGACGAATGGAAGTAGCTGTAACGCTCATAATGGCCCCTGGGATGGTGTTGAGGTGATACAAACTCAGCCTGGTTCATGAATAACATCGCAGAATACCCCTTTCAGAGCCCTATCGCAATCCGGGGTGGAACGTTCGAAGGCTTTGCGACGGGCGTGGGACTTCCGTTGAAGATAAGGGGCTTTCAACAATGATTTTGGTATACTCTGACGTTTCAGCATGCGGTGTTCGATGATACTTCTTCATGTAGATTAATCTTTGCGATGACCTTTACCGGCCCCTTTCAACTCGATGGCAAAATCGCTCTCATCACCGGCGGATCGCGAGGGCTCGGACGACTCTTTGCCGAAACCCTTGCTCAAGCAGGAGCGTCGATCGTAATCGTCAGTCGCGATGAGGAACGCTGCAGACAAGTCGCTCAAGAATTGGAGCAGTCCTTCGGCCGACCGATGTACGCATTCGGGTGCGATGTCGCGCGTTCGGATCAAGTGGATGCCCTTTACGATGCGGTTGCATCTACTGTTGAACATGTCGATATCCTGGTCAACAGCGCAGGCCTGAATCGTCGCAACCCCATCGCGGATCTCCGAGTCGAGGATTGGGATGATGTGGTCGATGCCAATCTCAAAGCCCCATTCTTGATGGCCCGCAGATTCGGACCCGACATGGCCCAGAGAGGCTGGGGACGCATTATTCATCTGGGCTCCATTCTTTCCGCGATTGGGATTCCGGGCCGAACCCCCTACGCAGCTTCCAAAGCCGGCTTGCTCGGATTAACACGCACGCTCGCTCTGGAGTGGGCCACTCGCAATGTCACTGTCAATGCGCTCTGCCCGGGTCCCTTCAAGACCGATATGAACCTCGAACTGACTCGCGATCCAGTCAGGTTCCAGGAGTTTGTTCAAAAGATTCCGATGGGACGATGGGGTGAACTGCATGAACTTACCGGACCGATGTTGTTCCTCGCCTCAGATGCCAGCTCCTACATGACCGGCCAAACACTCTACATCGATGGCGGTTGGACGGCGCAGTAAATCGTGGCACGACGCTACGCGTCGTGATGGGGATCGCGTTGCGATCGCGTGCTGGTTGCGATTACCGTCCGATGGGGACAAGCCCCATCGTAACGAGGGCCGTTGCTAGCCGAGATGCGTCGAAGATCCGCCGCGGCGGGCAAGCATCCGGGTGGAAGCGTAGTAAACCTTGCAACGTTTGCCGCAGTTCAACCCGGCAGCTTGCGCTGCTCGGCTATGATTGCGACCGCTACGCCTGCAGATGGGCGCGAGTTCACATCCGGCGCGCAACCATCTGATCATCATCCGAAGGGGATAAACCCGCGTCGTGATGGGGACGGCGTTGCGAACGCTATCTGGTTGCGATTGTCGTCCGATGGGGACAAGCCCCAGCGTAACGAAGAACCGCTATGCCTGCGGTCTCCGGCATCTCCGGTCGCTGCTCCGCCGCGCGACTTCCGTGACTGCGAATTGCCCAGCCAAGAACAAACCACGTGCAGCGGGAACTCGCGTTGGAGTTCTGTTCGCCGGTTGGCCCGCCCCTCTTAAAGCTTTACTGTGTGGAACAATCGTGGCCAGCCTGAAACGCCGGCGCGGCGCAGCAGTCGCATCATTTCGGCGCGTAGGTTCGAGTTCTTCCAGCCCATCGCTGTGTTGGCTGCAGCTCTGTAACGTGGATTTGGTAGAATCAGGTTGTGACGTTTTGAGCCAGCCATCCTGAAACAAATTGCTGTTTTTGGGTCCGACAGATTTGTAAATGAGACATGACGACTATGCCAAAACCAACCGTGTACTTTGAAACTACCGTGGTCGGACATATCGCAGCCCGACAGCAGTCCGACATCATCGTTGCGGCTCGGCAACTTTCATCCAATCGGTGGTGGAAGGGTCGAGACAAATACCGAATTTTTATCTCTCAAGTCGTGATAGACGAGTGTTCCGCAGGAGATTCGACGGCCGCCGCTGAAAGGCTTGATTTATTAACGGATATCGAAGTCCTCGCGATTACTGCTGAAGCCAAGAGCCTAGCTGCCGAACTTATGCTCCGATATGGCATTCCCCAATCCGAGCCACGAGATGCACTTCACATTTCCCTTGCCGCAGTCCATGGCATAGAATTTCTTCTGACGTGGAATTTCCGACATATCGCAAACGCCGAGACACGCGCGACTATCGAGCAGATATGTAGGGATTGTGGCTACAAACCGCCCTCGATTTGCTCGCCGGACGAATTAATGGGAGACTGGGAAAATGATGAATGATCCTATCAATGATGAGATACTGCGAATCAAGCGGGAGTTGGCAAATCAATTCGGTAATGATCTCGACCGGATCGTCGCAGACATAAAATCAAGGGAACGCAACACGGTTACCCTAGAGCCACGGGTATTCCCTACACAAACCAGCGGAAGTCCACACTCGCAAAACAAGTCCGTTCCAAAAGACCTATCTACTCCCGTGTCGGGTTGATTGAATAGTCATAGCGATTTCTCGGATCTACTTTCTACTTTCAACTCTCTTGGCTGTTCAGGGTTTTTCGTATTTCTGGCCAATTGCTTTGGAGTTCTGTAGCGCCCATGCTGGCTCGGTGCATGGCGTCGTGCGGCACTTGCATTTCGCGTCGCGAACCGAAAGTCGAGTCGTTTTTCGAGTTGCGAGAGTCACCAAAACACTGGGGGTTTGCATGGCCTCAACCCGGGACGACGATCCAACGGGCCACCGTGCGGTTCGCCCGCGTGGTGCCGTGATCGCAACCAGAGCGGTCGCCAACATCTGATCTTCATCCGACGGGGATAAACCCGCGTCGTGATGGGGCCCGCGTTTCGGTCGCGCGCTGGTTGCGATTAGCGTCCGATGGGGACAAGCCCCAACGAAACGAAGAACCGCTATGCCTGCGGTCTCCGGCATCTCCGGTCGCTGCTCCGCTGCGCTCTCTCCATGACTGCGAATTGCCCAGCCAAGAACAAACCACGTGCAGCGGGAACTCGCGTTGCAGTTCTGTTCGCCGGTTGGCCCGCCCCTCTTAAAGTTCTACTGTATGGAACAATCGTGGCCAGCGAAGGGGATTTTCCTGTTCCTGTTCCTGCTCCTGCTCCTGCTCCTGCTCCTGCTCCTGCTCCTGCTCGTGCTCCTGCTCCTGCTCCTGCTCCTGCTCCTGCTCCTGCTCCTGCTCCTGCTCCTGCTCCTGCTCCTGCTCCTGCTCCTGCTCCTGCTCCTGCTCCTGCTCCTGCTCCTGCTCCTGCT
>JAGWWZ010000262.1 GCA_018970165.1 Planctomycetota bacterium
GCCGAATAGCTTGCATTGCCATTGGTTACTCGAATGATTGTTTCAGGAAGGGACGGGTGAAGCCGAGAGCATAATACGGATCGTTTGCTATTTCGTCTGACTGACTTAGAGGAATTACTCTACAATCAAGATAGCGATGACAAAAGAATTCGGCAAAACTACATGAAGCAACGCAATTTAGTGCCAGAGAAAATGGATGATCCAGGTCTTTGCCCTGAGGAGCATCACCGCGCGTTGGCAGGACTGCGTCGCATCAATCGGCTATCGGGTACTGCGACTCAATTGCAACGGGAGGTGCTCAGGATCACTTCTCGTGACGCGAGTCGCGAATGGCGAATTCTGGACGTCGGCTGCGCGGATGGCGAAATCGCATATGAATTATCGAAACTACTATCGGATCATTTGCGATTTAAGTTGACTGGTTGGGATATGAGTGAGGTTGCGATCGCAGCTGCTCGTGCACGCTTGGAATCGGCAAAGAAGTGCAACACACCTTCGCTTCGCTTCGAGGTTCGCAATCTCTTTGATGAATTAGATGCGATCTGCGGAGATCCCCCCTTTGATATTGTCTACTGTACGTTGTTGCTGCATCATTTTTCTAATGAAGATGCAGTTCGGATTCTTGCTGCCATGAAGCGTTTGGCTCATCGAGCGGTGATTGTCGATGATTTACAACGATCGACACTTGGATGGTGGCTAGCGTCCGTCGGTTGCCGCATTCTATCCCGATCGCCGGTGGTTCACTTCGACGGGCCACAGTCCGTGCGAGCTGCATTTTCCTGCAATGAAGCGTTGAGACTAGCTAACAATGCTGGTCTCAGTGGTGCAAAGCTGCGGCGCCATTGGCCGGAACGATACTTGCTCTGTTGGGAGGACGCTTCGTGATTGCGTCGCCAGGTGTTTCGTCGACCTTGACCCAAAGCGAAGCTTGCGATCGACGGTGGGATGTCGGAATCATCGGTGCTGGAGTCGCAGGCTCATCACTTGCGATTCTCTTGGCGAGGCAAGGGCACTCAGTTCTTCTGATCGAGTCGCAGAGGTTCCCTCGCGAGAAGGTATGCGGCGGATGTTTAAATCAGCGGGCTATAGCATCGCTGGATGCCATGGGGGTACTCGCAGAGTGTATGGCAGCGGGGGCTATCGATATTGATGCGCTTCGGATCAGGCAAGGGACGCACGAGCATCGGTGGGCGATTCCAAAAATGCTCAGTCTCCGCCGTTCAACGCTCGATACGATTCTTGTCAGAAAATCGATCGAAGTCGGCGCTCACTATCTCGACCAAACTTCCGCAATCATCGATTCATCGGAACGTGGTTCGTCCGGCGATGTCGGGATGCGTCTGCGTAGTCAAGGTAACGTGTCGGGCGGACCTTCATCGACGCTCGAATCGAGAGAAGCAAACACACTCTGCAAGGTGCGTACCCGCATTGCCATTGTCGCAGCGGGGTTGACACGTTCCCCTTTGACGCGATCTCGATCGACTTCGCAGGATGCGTGGCCTGCGAAGACGGAACCGCATTCGAGGATTGGTGTCCAAGCATTGATACCGGCTGAAATACTTGAAGATGGCGATGGTCGTTGGCGCGAAGCCCTCTATTTGCACGCAAAGAGTGATTTGCGCATGTTGATCGGCAGCGAAGGTTATCTCGGAGTATCGCTCACCGACGGTGGTTTCTACGACTTCGCAGCAGCGCTCGATCCGGCTTCCATTAATCGTCATCGCTCGATTCCTGCAGCGATCGATCATTTGTTATCCGAGTGTCACCTGCCTTTGATCGGCCTATTGACTCCGGATGGTTGGAAATCGACACCGCATTTGACACGTCGATCCTGGCCAGTGGCTCAGGATCGCGTATTTCTTTTAGGTGATTCTATGGGGTACGTCGAACCGTTCACCGGAGAGGGTATGTCGTGGGCGATGGCAGGAGCAGCGTGGCTGAGCGATCGGTTGCATGATGCTATGTCACGTTCAGGAAAAGTTGGAACGGATGGTCAAGGTGTGAAAGATGCAGAAATAGCCTGGAACCATTGGGCTGGTATCCAGCGTCGACGTCAACAGTCGATCTGCCGCTGGGTAGCGGGGCAAGTGCGACACCCAACGCGTACATCGTGGGTATTACAAGGGTTGGATTGGCTCCCGCCCGTGAGAAACATTCTTCTTCGAAAGGCAACGCAATGAGTATCGACTTCGTCTCTGAGCCCTCTTTCAGAAACGCGCCGCCGCGCGTCCGGGCTCGGATCACCGAGTTTGCAACGGTGATCCCAACGGAAACGATTCTTCAGAGCGAGTCTGCGATTCTCGCTCAAGGACTGGGTGTTTCCAAACGTTGGCATCGAATGCTCCCAGCGCTTTATCGAAAATCCGGGGTGCATCGCCGGAGCAGCGTATTGCTAGGGCCACCTAATGATGATGTGTTTGCACGCCAGTCTTTTTATGGCGTTGCCTCTGAATCCGAACCCTTTGGGCCATCGACAGCCGAACGTATGCGGGCCTACCAAGAGCATGCAGCACCGCTGCTACATCGCGCTGGCCAACGCGTCATCGATCGTATGGAAGGTACTTCCGATTCGATTACTCATCTAGTCACCGTTTCATGCACCGGTTTCTGCGCTCCAGGTATTGACTCGCAATTAATCGAGTCGCTGGGCTTATCGCATGAAGTGGAACGCACCCATGTTGGTTTCATGGGGTGCCATGGTCTGATAAATGGTATCCGCGTCGCGAGATCAATCGTCGAGTCCAATCCTCAGGCCCGTGTGCTCGTCGGAGCGGTCGAACTGTGCAGTTTGCACCAACAGTATTCCGAGGATAGCGATCAGTTGGTGGCGAGCGCATTATTCTCCGATGGTGCGGCATGTCTTCTTGTCGAAGGCGATCGGAGCGAGGAATCGTCCCATTCGCAAGGATGGGAAATTGTATCGAGCTTATCACGGAAACTCGCGGACACGAGCGATTTGATGGGGTGGAAGATTGGTAACCATGGGTTTCAGATGACACTGTCCCCTCGAATACCTGCTGTGATCGAAGCAGAGCTTCGCCGTCCCATTACCGAATGGCTTGCAACAGAACAGATACCATTGAGCGATATTCAAGGATGGGCGGTGCATCCCGGAGGACCAAGGGTGATCGACGCGGCAGGTCACGCCTTGAAGTTAGCGGATTTCATGCTTCAGCCATCGCGCGAAATCCTGTGGGAGTTTGGCAACATGTCCTCTCCCACCGTTCTATTCATCCTGGAGCGATTGCATTCATCGATTGGGTCAGGCGATCATGCAGTAATGATCGCTTTCGGGCCAGGTCTTCAGGTCGAAGCAATTCTGCTTCGACGCGTGTAATCATCCATAGCAAATACGTCCGCCGAACTCCCGTAAAGCCTCAATTCTGCGATCGGACCATCTTCACCTTGATCGGTTGAGGCAATTCGACAGTCAGCGTTAATGCATCATCGGTTTCGAAGTGATACCGAACAGTAATCGTTCCTTGCTCAAGCTTGGCGTTGACGAAGCTGACTTTGAGCAGAGCGTCCCCTTCAGGGCTGTCGTACCATGTCCCCTTAAACGTCGCGCCATCACGATCTCCCCCGGTGTGCTGCACCTCACCGCTCTCGGGATGGAGAGCAATCAAGGCGACCGATTCATTGTTGGGATCCTTGCTTGTATGCTCGATGATTCGGTCTTTGAGTTTCCATTGAAAGGTCTGTTTCAATCCGACACCCATGCTTCCCTCATCGACCCAAGTCCCGATCAGTCGATCCACTCTGGCTTCACGCATCACGTCGCTTAGGAGTTGGCCTTTACCCCCCGGCCGTTTCATGGGAGGAGCGTCCGATGCATGGAAGAGAAACTCGTTACTGATCAAACCTTCCGGGTTTTGCAGTTGCAGGAAATGTAATCCGGTTTTGGGCAATTCGGCCAATGAGACTCGGACGGCGTCACCACCGATATTCACGCTTCCGGCAACTCGTCGACCATCGACGATGACACTTGCTCTTGGATCAACATGTCGGCCGCTCATGCGCATCTCAGTACGGCCGGTGTGAACCGAGGGGAACTCTTGTCTGCCGCGTTGCTTCTCGATAGGCCCACTGGTCCATAGGGCGGGTTGGGGATGATCGTAGTCCACATTCGTACCGATTCGACCAGTGAACGTGCCGACGAATCGCCCTTGGATCGCGAATCCTTTCAGTGTCTCACGAGTGTAAACCGTTCGTTCCTGATCGCTGTCAGAATCGCGACTCACGTAGCATCCTCCCTGGTAATTGGGATCATACTGTAGCGAGATCGGAGAGTTCTTCTGGCCATC
>JAGWWZ010000263.1 GCA_018970165.1 Planctomycetota bacterium
GGAATCATTTCGCTAGCCCGCCAGCATCGATACGCGAAGTGGCAGATCGTTATGGAACGATCGTCGCCGATGCATCCGCTGCGTGGCAATCCGAAATCTCGCGTCGTACTCAAGCAGGCGAAGCACCTCCCACGACCTCCGAAGATCCTTCGCTGGAAGCCTTGCGTAAGATCTTGCTCGATCGCGATTCAGGTTTTTACATTCCCGACGAACCGATCGACAGCACCGAATGGTATTGGGACAACGGAACATGCGTAGAGATTTGGAAAGCGCAAAGCGAGATCGATCAATGGTTGATGCAACCGGATGGTCCACCGGTCGAACTCGGGGTTCTGCAAGATCGAAATGTGGTCAGCGACGCAAGACTCCTGAAACGCGGCAACGCCAACCTCAAGGGAGAGGCGGTCGCGCGGCGTTACTTCGAATACTTGGGAGATGGAGATGAGAGCAGCTTTCAACATGGAAGCGGACGATTGGAAATGGCCCGTCGCATCGCGTCCGCCGACAATCCGTTGACGGCCCGCGTTTGGGTCAATCGGGTTTGGCAACAAGTTTTCGGCGAGGGGTTGGTCCAGAGCACCAGCGACTTTGGGGTCCGTTCCGATCCACCCTCCCATCCGGAACTGCTCGATGCACTGGCAACCGAGTTTATCGCGCACGGTTGGAGCAACCGATGGCTGATTCGCGAATTGATTTCGACCGAAGCCTTTCGACGAGCTTCGTGGGGAGATCATCCAAAGGCCAACGAAATCGACCCGTCGAATCGTTTCCTATGGCGCATGAATCGTCATCGATTGACATGGGAGGAATCACGCGACGCGTTGCTTACATTTGCTGGAACCCTCGTTCACACCTCCGGCGGCAAGTCGGTCGATCCCCTGGCTAGCAGCGATCCTGCCATGGCACGGCGCAGTTTGTATACCACGATCGATCGACAGTATCTGCCGATGACTCTCCAAAACTTTGACTTCGCCAATCCCGACATGCACAGCCCAAAGCGATCAGAAACGATCGTGCCGCAACAAGCGTTGTTCTTCTTGAATCACCCACTTCCCGCCACGGCAGCCATGAAGTCGGTAGAAACGATCGAACGAAACACGCAGGGAACGCCACTATCCGATGAGAGATTCGTAGTGGAACTGGTTCGGCGGGTACTGCAGCGGAATCCAAGTGCGGCTGAACTCGCGAAGAATCTAGAGTTTCTACGCGAAGCGGCACAAGAACCCAACACGAACGGCTTATCACCCCGCGCACAGTTATCGCAAGTTCTCATGATCTGCAACGAAGTCACCTACATCGATTAACCATGGATAGACACCCCTTTCGTTTGCATCGTCGCTCTATGCTCGGCTCGACAGGCATGGGGCTGGGCTTGCTCGGCCTAAGCCATTTGCTATCCGAAAGCTCCTCCGCGCAAGAAGTCGCTTCAGCCGTGGGTTCTCCGTCAGGAAACTCTTTGTCGGAGCGCTCGCCACACTTCGCTCCAAAAGCCAAGCGAATGGTCCATTTCTTTCTCAACGGCGGACCATCGCATGTGGATACTTTCGACCCCAAGCCCAAGTTGCAGGAATACGCGGGCAAACCACTTCCGATGACTTATTTGACTGAGCGCCGGACCGGCGGTGCCTTGCCAAGTCCGTTTCCATTCAAGAAATATGGTGAGAGCGGGCTTGAGATCAGCGACCTGTTCGAGAAAACCGCAGCGCATGCCGACAATATCGCTGTGATTCGATCGATGGTGGCTCAGGTTCCCAACCACGAACCATCGCTGATGCTGATGAACTGCGGCGACTCGGTCCAATCCCGACCGAGCCTGGGCTCTTGGCTGATGTATGGACTGGGCACAGTCAACCAGAATCTTCCCGGCTTCATCGCCATGTGCCCCGGAGGATACCCCATCAAGGATACAGCGAATTGGCAAAGCGGATTTCTACCCGGAGCGTTCCAGGGAACCTTTGTCGATCCCAAGCACACAGAACTCGATAAGCTCATCGAGAACATCCGCAGTACGCATGCGGATATCAGCACACAGCGACGCCAGTTGCGATTGCTCCGGGAACTGGCGATGCAAAATCCCGCCATTAGTAGCGATTCGCGGTTGGAGTCCCGCATCGAATCGTTTGAGTTGGCGTTTCGAATGCAGACCGAGGCATCGGACGCGTTCGATCTGTCAAAAGAACCGAAGGAGATCCGAGAGCTCTATGGAGATACCGTGCATGGTCGACAAACACTGATGGCCCGACGTTTGTTGGAGCGAGGAGTCCGTTATGTTCAACTGTGGCATGGGGCAGGCCAACCATGGGACCATCACGGAGACATCGAAAAGAATCTGAGAACCAATTGTGGCGAAATCGATCAGCCGATCGCCGCGTTCTTGACCGATCTGAAACGCCTCGGAATGCTCGACGACACATTGGTGTTATGGGGTGGAGAATTTGGGAGAACACCCGTGTCCGAGGGTGGGTCAGGTCGAGACCATAATCATTGGGGGTTCTCCGTTTGGCTTGCGGGCGGAGGTATTCGAGGTGGTACCGTCCACGGTGCCACTGATGAGTTCGGATTCCGCGCGGAGGAGTCGCCGACGAGCGTTCATGATCTGCATGCAACCATTCTGCATCTGATGGGATTTGACCATGAGAAACTCACCTATCGGTATGCCGGACGGGATTTCCGACTGACCGATGTCCACGGCCGGGTCGTTCGCGAGATACTTGCATAATAGCAGGCGACCGGAACTATGTTCGTTTGAGCAAAAGAATCAAACCGCTGATACACACGGATATACGCTCATGGGAAAGGGAATCCGAATCGACCAGTGCGAGGGAGGAAGTCGAAAGACAGATCTGTCTCAGGCTTTCCTATTTCGCCCTCCATTTTTTGCCAGACTGTTTTATTCGTACGACGGACTTCCCAGTCGGTCGTGTTGCACCACCGCGCCCACCGGCATGGACTGGGAGGTCCGTCGTTCAAAACGCCTCTGACGAACGTCGACGGACGATGCTTACACGGCGAAAATCTCTGAAAATGCTCCCTCTCAATGAAATCTCGCCAAAAATTGCGACTTCCCTGACGCATTCCGAAATCTCGTGACGCCTAGATCTGTAGATGATGCCATCTGATGTTCGGATCCGTCTCCTGCGTCCACTCCACTATCATGAACCACCCCAATCAGCCTCCAGATAACACCAACAAACCAAGCGAATCCCCCCACGAAAACCTACATCCCGATCCAGCGGATGCGCCGACCATGCTGCCCTCGGCTGGATCCTTCGCTGCCGAGGATGCCACGCTGCCTCAATCTGAAATCGCTCAAGCTACAGTCGCGGGGGCATCGGCAACGCCGTCGGTCAAGTACTTCGGAGACTATGAACTCCTCAGCGAGATTGCACGCGGTGGCATGGGGGTTGTCTACAAAGCCCGACAAGTGAACCTCAATCGGCTCGTTGCCTTGAAAATGATCCTCGCTGGGCAGTTTGCGTCTGACGAAGATGTCAAACGGTTCTACACCGAAGCCGAAGCGGCGGCAGCACTGGAACATCCAGGCATCGTCCCGATCTTTGAAATCGGTCAACAAAACGACCAACACTTCTTCTCCATGGGCTTCGTCGACGGCGGCAGCCTTGCCGACAAGATCAAGGACGGACCGCTCCCGTCCAAGGAAGCCGCTTCGTATACCAAGAAAGTCGCCGAAGCGATCGCCTATGCGCATAGCAAGGGAGTGATCCACCGCGATCTGAAGCCAGCCAATATTTTGCTCGATCGAAAACGCGAGCCAAAGGTGACCGACTTTGGTTTAGCTCGAAGAACCGAGAGCAACAGCGACTTGACCCGTACCGGCGCGGTGATGGGTACCCCGAGCTACATGCCACCCGAGCAAGCCGCGGGTCGCACCGATCAAGTCGGCCCGCTCGCGGATGTGTATTCGCTCGGTGCGATCCTATACTGCTTGCTTACAGGTCGCCCACCGTTTCAGGCCTCCAACCCACTCGATACGTTGATGCAAGTCATGGAACGCGAGCCGGTCTCGGTGTCGACCTTGAATCCAGCGACACATCGGGATTTAGAAACGATCTGTCACAAATGTTTGCAGAAGGATCCCGCCAAGCGATATGCATCGGCACAGGAGTTCGCGGACGATCTCGGCCGCTGGCTGAGCGGAGAACCGATCCGAGCGCGTGCGGTTTCGAGCACCGAGCGCGCATTGCGATGGGTAAAACGTCATCGAACGGTATCTGCTTTGGTCTTGGCAACTGCCGCTGC
>JAGWWZ010000081.1 GCA_018970165.1 Planctomycetota bacterium
GGCAAGCTCGCCGATTTTATCATTCTCGATCGCGATCTACTGGAATGTCCAATGGATGAGATTCGCTCCACTCAGGTTTTGGAAACGTATCTCGGAGGTGAGCGGGTTTACGAAAGAGCGAGATAGGCGTTTCAATGTAAGCCCAGATTGCATCGAACAATGGATAATCTTGACTTGTGAATATGACTACGATGGATATGAACCCATTTCGGCGAAGAGTTGCTGCTGCGATCGCGGGGGAGCGTCAGGCGCTGCTGGAGCACCGGCTATACCGAGACTTACGCACTCTGGAAGATCTCGCGATTTTCATGGAGCACCATGTGTATGCGGTGTGGGACTTTATGTCGCTGCTCAAGGCTCTACAGTTGAGCTTAACTTGTGTTCGCGTACCTTGGTTGCCGCATGGCCATGCGGCGGTGCGCCGGCTGGTGAACGAGATCGTGCTCGGCGAGGAAAGCGACGCACTGCCCTCAGGGGAAGCTACCAGTCATTTTGAGTTGTATTTGCAGGCTATGCGGGAAGCGGGGGCTGATACGGCAAGAGCGGACCATTTCATACGGCAGTTGGAGTCCGGGCAACTTGTAACAGAAGCACTGAGGCTGGCAGGTGCGCCAGGTCCAGTCGATGCGTTTGTGAGGCATACCTTTGACGTAATCGAGCGCGGGCGACCGCATGAGATAGCAGCCGCATTCACCTACGGACGGGAGGATTTGATTCCGGAGATGTTCACGCAACTGGTGCACGGACTGGAACGCCAATTTCCTGGCAAGCTATCTACCCTGCGCTACTACCTCGACAGACACATCGAACTAGATGGCGACGAACATGGCGAAATGGGGCGTCAGATGGTGGACTTCCTTTGCGAGGGGGATCAAAGCCGGGAGAAGGAGGCTGAGGACGCGGCGGTGGCAGCGCTTCGCGCACGACTCGTTTTGTGGGACGGAATCGCCTTGGCGTTAAATTTAAAAAGGTGTCAGCCTCGATGAGGCCTAGGATGCCGTAGTCGATGGAGAGTGCGCTGCATCGATGAGTACCACGCCAACGTGACGAACCTGCGCACGCAGTTCACCAGGATCCTTCAGAAAGTCAAAATCGAGCCCTGAATTTGCCCCTTACCGGTCCCCTTATCAGCAATAAGTCACCGTCCGTCACCAACCTTCGCAAATGCGAAAATCCCAATGATTTGATGGGTTCGGATGGTTCGGGCAATACCCCCCAATATCCTCGGCGAGGGTCGAACTCACAACCTTCGGCTTCGGAGGCCGACGCTCTATCCAATTGAGCTACGAGGACATTCCGATCGACTAGTTATAACCCCAACTTGCCGGTTTTGAAGTCATCCACGGCGAACAATTCCTTGCAGCTTCGTGTAAAGCCATCCCTCACTTACGTTCCGGGTTGGGATCTCTTTGACATCGTTTGAGCCGCCTGCGATCAAGAAATCGGATGGATGCTTGGAGGCAACTCGATCGGCGCGCCGGTGGCTAGTGCGTCTTTTTCCAGCATCGCAAGAAGCGCGTCGTCCAAAGCGTGCTCTGTGTAGTCCGCGCTTCGGTCGATTGCGTCGGGACTCAATTCCGCCCAGCGTGCGAAATAATGCTCGAGCAAGCGATGACGACGGATCGCACGAAGCGACTGCTGGATCCCACTGGCAGTCAATGCCACCGATTCGTCCGGGCCCATCGTCATCCAGCCACCGCGCACCAAACGGGATACCACGCGCGTCGTACAATGTACCGTCCATCCCTTCAATCGCGCAAGTTCCAGCATGGGGATTGATTCCGATCGCAAGTCTCCTCGAGGCATAGGCGCTCGATTTTGGCTCTCCAGTCGCTCATAAAACGATCGCAAAACATGTTCTTCGTCGGCTTGTCGCCGCTGACGCGTCATATGCAGCCATCGCCATACCATTCCGCGCTTGGTCCCAAAGAGCATGCTCAGGCCGAACAGGACCGATGCCACAAGAACCATCGCAGCCCCCGAGGGGATCCGATCCATGGCAAAACTGCTCAGAGCACCGAGGATCCCAGAGAGTAATCCGACGACCGCACTGATTCCTAGATTCCAACTCAAACGATCGGACCAAAACCTCGCTGCCGCAGGAGGGATGACTACCATCGCGATAATCAACAAGACTCCTACGATGCTCGTTCCGATGATGACCACCAACAAAACGCATGAGAGCAAAATCAAATCCAAGCCGAATGTCGGCCACCCCTGGGACGCTGCGAACGAAGCATCGAAACAGAGGAGTTGCATCTCTTTGCGCAGCGACAAGAGCACCAACGCGACAAGGGAACTGGTGATGGCGATGAGCCAGGCATCGGCGGCCATGATCCCGGCTGTGTTGCCGTAGATAAAGCCTTCAAGCCCCGCAGCGTTGCCTTCCCCCATCTGCTGGACAAGGCTGAGCAAAACCATCCCCAGCCCAAAGTAAACGCTTAGCACAATTCCGAGAGCCGCATCATCTTTGAGAATCGTCCACCGCCTGATCAGCAAAACGGTCAGCGCGCCAGCCACCCCGGTGATCGCTGCGCCGATCAACAAAAACCAAGGTTCGCGACCACTCCCGCCGAGGGCGACGCTGGCAAAAAATCCCAGCGCGATTCCAGGCAACGATGCATGGCAAATCGCATCGCCGATCAACGACCGCTTGCGAAGCAGGAGATAGACCCCCACCAATCCACAAACGGCTCCCAAGATGCCAGCACCGAAGATCACTAACTGCGTGTTGTAATCCATACGCCTAGTGTAGATCCGTCCCCCGACATGGAAAGACCCACTGCGAATATGAAGCAATAGAATGGACGATTCAGAACACGAATTCCAGTCCGCAAGTCGCACCGTGAATCAGGAATCCAGCATCGGTGCTGAGCGCAAATGGAGCATCGATGGCAAGCGGACCTATGGTTTGATCATCCACCGTCGCCATCCCCGCCAGATACCACCACCGATAACTGCCAAATGCGTAAAGACTAGATGTGAATTGATAACGCCCCTTGGCATTGAGCCCAAAGCCAGCGGCTGTCTGGAACCGCTCGTCCCCCCGTCGCAACAAAACCTCATCTTCGACAGCCACGTGCCAATCGCCATCCGCAAAATTTCCATACAGTCCTAGAACACCTTGGCCTCCCAGAGCCAATCGCTGACTGAGGGGGTGCCATAATTCCAGACCACCCTGCAGTCCCGCCAGAAGATTGCTGGTCGATAACCCCAACAAGCCTGATCCGTCGGAATCGAGACTTCTCAACCCATAAATCTCACCGTAGTCGATGATATTCAAGCCGAGAAAGTAGTTTCCAAGATCATCGGTGATCCACCGTTTGTTGAGCTCGTAGCTTCGCAGTCGTGCGGTATGACCTTGTTCGTGTTGCAGCGAATTTTGAAAACTTGGGAACCAATCGGGTTCCGAACCGGAGGGAGTCAACAAGCTAGTGGTGGGCTGGGAATGCAATGCGCTGCGATGCCAGACCAGCGAGCCCGTGTAGGCGAACTCGCAGCGTTCCATCGGATTGCTATACCAACCGATACGGAAGATCGCCGCCTGATCCTCGCCGATCGGACCCAACGCTCCACCAGAAGACCAACTCGTCCCTTCATCTCCGGATCGACGTAACCACACATTTTCGTAACTGAGTGAGAAGCGAGGGCTCGGCACGTGGGAGCCCGCAGAGGACGGCCCGAGATCTTTCTGAACAACTGAATGCACCGAAGTTGATAGATTGGGTCGCGTTGCGAGCGATTCCTCAGGTAGAGACGAAGTCGGCGCGAATGTTTCCGAGGTTGTGCCTGCAAGAGTGGGACCGCTACTCCCAGCAGCCGCTAATCGAACGTCAGGATCGAAGGAAGTGGCTTCCGCCATCAGGCGAAGATAATCCTTCGACGACAGCCCAGGTTGAAAAGAAAGGACTTGTCGTGATGGTTGCTGCTGGAGCGAGTTGACGATCTGTGGCGTTGGAGGCGATAGCGAAGGAGCAGGATGGGGCGGATCCATCATCGCGTCCTGGCCAGATGCGAACGTCGTCATCATCATGACTAACGGCAAGGCACATGCCCAAGCGATCCCCCCCAGGATACGTTTGGCCACCCAGTGTTGCATCAGCGAATTTCCAATTTATCCACTACAGGTACGAGGATCAATTTCCGGGTCAATTCCATGATCCGTTTGGCTACATCTTCGTTGTCGACTTTGCCTCGAACCACAACGCTTCCATCTTCGAGGGCTCGGACGCTCAACTCGCCGCTAGAGTTGAGGGGTTGGATCGCTTGGACCAGTTGGTTGAGATCGGCAACGCCCCCGGATCTTTGCCATGGGGAAATCACCTTAACTCGAAGGAATCGAGTTGGCTGTTGGTTCTCGGTGGGCTTGACTTCGATAATCGATTCGCCAGCCGCCAACCCTACGATGCAAATGCAATCGCCGCTGGACATGGCGCGACAAACATTCTTGTCATCTACAACAACGCTTTGAACAGGGAAGTCGAGTGTGATCTCCTGCGTGCTTTGAGTATCAACACTCACGAGCATCGCTCGTTCCAATTCCGGCGAAGAGACTCGTGCTCGCAGCGGAATGTTGGATTGGATCTGAGGTGTGGGTGCCAGGGCTAGAGCAGGGATAGATAAATCCGGCTTCAGGTTTTCCTCCGCAACAACATTTGCCTCCGTCGCGACGAGTCCGGAAATATCAGACTGCATCGTCGATGAGGAGGAAGGGGCCGATACGGTGCGGATGCCTTCGCTGGGACTGATGCTGATTTGAATTGGGGCCTGAGCCTTGATCAGCGGCCCGCGGGTGGCATTGTTTTCCGAAGTGGGTCCGGAAACCTTCAACCTGGGAACGATTCGCTCAGGGGTTTTTGTCGGTCCCGTCGGAATCGAGCTTGTAGGCAACTGGCTTGGCGAATTGCCAGGAACAGCAACCGTGCTCGTCGGAGGGTTGCTTCCAGGAAGTGGTGTTGCGGTCATCTCGGAACCCGATGGGACCATCGCTGGACCGGATGTGGTGGTTTTCGGAATTGGCGGTAGTTCCTTGGACTCAGCGACTTTCTTTAGGTCCAATGGTTCGGCGGGACTCAATCGGATGCCGACCGCGCGAACGGGTGCTACTTTTTGCATGGCGGATGGCTCCCGCAGTTCCCGAACGCCCTCCTGGGCGATGACCAAGCCTGGATAGGAGATCAGGCTTGTAGCGAGAGCCAAAGCGAAATGGCGTTTTGCGGTCCGTCGAGCTTGTGCGCCTTCTTGGGATATCTGTTGTTTCACGGGTCGAGCCCCTATGGCAGAAGGTTCAATTTTGCGGAAATCAGTGTTTTTATCGGCCGTGACCCAAGCGAAAGTTGAACGGTTCTGCCGTTTGTTTCGACTGCGAAAACTGTGCGTTGCCCCCATCTTGCCCCCTTTCCCGCCCAACGCTTTCGTCGGATAAGCGGGGGGGCCTTCCAGTTTTTCGTCGAGAATGAAAGGTTTTGCCGTCGAACGAACGACAAAAATGACTAGCCAAACACCGCCAATCGCCGGACAATTCGAACTTGTAAAACTCGCGAAGCTCCAAATGGAAACCGATCGGTGGAAAGAAATAATCGACTCCTTGCATGGCTCCTCCTCGGGATGGCCATCTTTTTCTTCTTCTCGAGCTGGCGCCAGCAACAGAGTTTGAAAGAAGCTGCCGAGCGTCAAAAGCAGGCAGAAATAGCTGCGCTGAAAGAGAGTCGGTTGAGTGAAGCCAAGAAAAAGGCAGAGCAGTTTATCGCTGAACGTCCCGAGGTTGCTTTACCTGCGGAGTTGCCCCGACAGCGATACAGCCTCGGCAGCATGAATTCAGCCGATGGCTACCACTTATTAGTCACCCTCGATAACCGCGGGGCATCCATTGAGCGCATTGAATTGGTCAGCCAGTCCAAGCCGGGCAAGTTCGACTATCGTTCGATCCAGACAAAGAACATTGTAGGCTACCTCGGCTATCTAGCTCCCGACGAAAAAGCTGGGGTGGGTATCGTCGTCCATCATGTGCCCAGGGGTTCGGCCGCGGAATCGGCGACGTGTGTCGAAGATACCAATCTCAAAGGACTTCTACCTGGCGATTTGATCGTGGGCTGGGAAGGGCTCGACGGCCCCGCGAGTTTGTATCAGCTTGACAAGATTCTCAACCAACTCGCACCTGGCAAAATTTTGGCTTTGAAGGTTCAGCGAGCTACGGCCGGTGGCTCACCCCAAGAACTGACGTTTCGCGCTACTCTGACTGAACAACCGGTGGCGGTGCTTCGCGCTGAGGATGACTTTGTATCCGAGCAGGTTAAGGGTAACACACCTTATGGATCTTGTGGATTGACGATTGCTAGGGTTGGTACCACGGAGCTCGAGGATGGCGACCGAACGATCTTCGGCTTGGAGAGGACGCTTCAGGGTACATGGGAAGCCAAGAGCATCGAAGTCGAGGGGGGCTCGGGAATCGAGTTTACGATGCCCCTGGGTGGCCAGATGAAAATTGCCGGCATCGATGGCAACCTCGAATTGGTCAAACAGTATCGGTTGCTCCAAGCGCCCTCGAGTGACAAGGATCGCAAGACACCATCGGATTGGCAGTACCACTTGGAACTGACAACGATCGTTCGCAATCTGGATGACAAGCCTCACGAAGTCGCGCTCAAGCAAGAGGGACTCAATGGTGTTTCGCTCGAGGGTTGGTGGTATCCGACGAAGCTGTCTCCACACTTCTTCTCAAGCCCCGGTGCTCGCGACGTTATTTATGGCGATCAAGAGTCGAAGGATTCCATCGTGATGACTCGTGAACTGGTCGATTACGCCAAGCGTTTTCCAACAGATCCAGATCAACTGCTCGTCGGTCCTCAGGATTCCAGCGCGAAACGCAACTTAAAGTACATAGGACTCGATACGCAGGTGTTTGTAGCCGCGATGCAACCTTCGGAGCGTCAGCCCGATTCGATGGCTGGTCTCCAAAAGGTGAAGGCATCCATCCTCAACGACACATTTCAGCAACCCGAGCAGTTCGATAAGTCGAAGATGCAAGCCTACAACACAGGCTTTTGGTTTCTTACGCCGGCTCGCCAGCTCGAACCGGGAGGTGAGTGGGTTCAGTCCTACAGGATCTTTACCGGGCCAAAGTCTCCCGAAATGCTGGCCTCGTATCAGCTTGAGGAAGCCATCGAATACGGCTGGGATATCTTTGGCTTCTTCGCGGTGAGATTGGGCTGGATCCTGCATTTCTTCTACTACATCATCGGCAACTACGGTATCGCCATCATGATGTTGACCGTGCTCGTGCGTTCACTCATGTTTCCGGTCAGTCGGAAAATGGCGATCAATGCCCAGAAGATGCAAGCCGTTCAGCCCGAGTTGGCTAAGCTTCGGGAATTGCTCAAAGACGAGCCGACCAAGATGATGGCTGCCCAGCAGATGCTGATGAAGAAAGCGGGGGTCAATCAACTCGCCGGATGTTTGCCTGCAATGATTCAGCTTCCGATCATCATCGGTTTGTATCGATGCGTGTCGGTCGACGTGGCTCTTCGCCAACGGCCGCTGATTCCCGGTTTGGAATGGTGCTCCAATCTTGCCGGCCCCGACATGCTTGTCGATTGGCATTCTTGGATGCCTGACTTCATCGCCGGTCGAGGTTCCGGTTGGTTCGGCCCCTATCTCAATATTCTTCCGATCGTCACGATCACCCTCTTCATCATTCAGCAAAAGGTCTTGATGCCCAAGGCGACCGATGAGCAGACTCGCATGGCCCAGCAGATCATGATGGTCATGACGGTGATGATGGGAGTTCTGTTCTTCAAGGTACCGGCAGGCTTATGCATCTACTTCATCACTTCATCGACGTGGTCGTTGATCGAAAGATTCTTGATCAAGAAATACACGCCGCAGGCTGAGATCAAAACGCTTCCGGAAAACGTTGTCAATGAAATCTTCAACGCGGTTTCCAAGACCCCTTCGGGTCAGCGTCCTTCGCTCCCCGCATCCCCCGCTTCAGATAAACCCAAGGTGAAGGCTCCCAAGGCCCCTGAAACCTTCGCAGAACTCTTCGAACCTTTCTTCCGCAAGAAAACAACTGAGGCACCGTCCAAGCCTTCGGAATCTAGCGGAGGTACCAAACCGCAACGCAACGGAAAGTCTCGTCCCAAACGTCCCAATCGACCGAATCGTTAGCAGGAATCGAGCACCATGAAGCGCCGTGATCTTTTCGGTTTGTTCCTCCTCGTTCTCTCATCGCTGATGATGGGTTGCAATCAACCATCCGCTCCGAACACCCCCTCGTCAAGCGGATCCGGATCTTCAAGCTCCGAACCTAATCCCAGCGGGGCGATCCGAGGAAAAATCGGATTGTCGATTTTGACCAGTTCGAATCCCTTCTTTATCGAAATCTCCGACTCCATGAAGGAACAGGCCGCCAAGGCGGGATACGAAGTCGTTGTCGTCAGTGGTGACTTCAATCCCGATCGTCAACAGAACCAGGTCAAGAACTTCATCGTGCAAAAAGTGGCCGCAATCGTCCTAACCCCCTGCGATAGTCGCGCAGTCGGGACCGCTATCCAAGAAGCGAACGCAGCGGGCATTCCTGTATTCACGGCCGATATCGCATGCATTGCCGAAGGAGCCAAAGTGGTGACGCATGTGGCCACCGATAATTACAGCGGCGGCCGTCAAGCGGCCATTGCGATGATCGAAGCCTTGGGCGGAAAGGGAAAGGTCGCTATCCTCGATTTCCCGCAAGTAGAAAGTGTGATGCAGAGGACCAAAGGGTTTCGTGAAGAACTCGATGAACAAAAGCGAACCAACAGCATTGAAATCGAAATTGTCGCAGTCCTGCCTGGAGATGGGATAAAGGACAAGAGTTACAAGGCGACTCAAGACCTCCTGCAATCGCATCCTGACTTGAACGGCATTTTCGCGATCAACGATCCCTCCGCCTTGGGAGCCTACGCTGCGATCGAAAACGCCAATATGGTTGAAAAGATTAAGATCGTCGGTTTCGATGGCCAGATCGACGGAAAGCAAGCCATTCGAGACGGGAAGATTTATGCTGATCCGATTCAATTCCCGAAGCGGATCGGATCGGAGACCGTGTCGGCTATCCTAAAATACCTCGACGGCGAAGAAGTACCAAGCGAGCTGTTGATACCCACCGAGTTGTATCGCCAAGCAGACGGCAAGGCCGATACTTCTCTGTGATCGAACTGAACCGCTTAATCCCTAGATTTTGAACCGAATCAGAAACCTGGCATCGGAATGAATGCGACGATTCAGACAACTCTTCAGAGGCTGCAAAACAACATCGAGTCGGTGGTGCTAGGGAAGCGAGAGGTCATTCGCAAGACCTTGATCGCACTCTTAGCAGGGGAGCATCTTTTGCTCGAAGATGTCCCGGGTGTAGGTAAGACTCTGGTTGCCAAGGCATTGGCAAAGAGCATCGATGGTCGGTTCACCCGGGTTCAATTCACACCGGACTTGTTACCGAGCGACATTGTGGGGAGCAGTATCTACCACAACGGCGATTTCAAGTTCAGTCCAGGACCGATTTTCGCCAACGTCATTCTCGGCGATGAGATCAATCGAGCACCTCCTAGGACGCAAAGCGCACTGCTCGAAGCGATGAGCGAAGGGCAGGCCAGTGTCGATGGTACAACGCATCCTATGCCTCGCCCATTTCTGGTCATTGCGACTCAGAACCCATACGAGTACGAAGGGACATATGTCCTGCCTGAAAGCCAGCTCGACCGCTTCATCATGAGAATCGATATCGGCTATCCCTCACGAGAAGCAGAACGCGATGTGCTTCGTTCCCACCGCACTGGCGAGCCGGTCGACAAGTTGGCTCCCGTCGTCTCCCTTGCAGAGATTACCCAAGCGCAGGGAATGGTCCGTGAGGTGAAATTCGAGGATTCACTGGTCGACTATTTGCAGGATATCGTCGATCGTACCCGCACCAACAATGATCTACAGGTGGGAGTCAGCACGCGCGGTGCCTTGGCCTTCTATCGAGCAGCTCAAGCAAGTGCAACGCTCAGCGGTCGCAATTACGTGATCCCAGATGACGTCAAGGAACTTGCGACGAGCGTTTTAGCCCATCGCGTCTTGCCTCGAGGATTCGTCGCAGGAAGCGACCGAAGCGCCGCCGAAGCGATTATCCAACGCTGTCTCGAGTCGGTCTCCGTACCTGTCTAGTATGATGTCCAACGGCTCCCAGTCTCCGGTTGCATCGCGATGGCAAGCTGCCCGAGAGTGGGTGGGGCGGCGAACGCGTTGGATGAAGCAGCTGCTCAGTGCCGGCACTCCGGTCAGCACGCGACTGACGCGCGAGGGATTGCAGTTTCTTTTCATGATCACCTTCATCCTCTTCGGGGCGGTCCTCAGAGATGTCAATCTGCTGGTCTTCCTGGCGGGTACACTGCTGGCCATGCTGTTGATTCAATGGCGAGTCTGTTCTCGCACCATGCTCGATCTGAGCGTCGATCGACGACTCCCGCGAGCGATTCATGCAAGGCGACCTTTCGAAATCGAATTGACGCTCAAGAACCCCAAACCGTGGTTGGGCGCCTGGTGGGTTCTGGTCCAAGATCGGATGGTGTTCGCTCCCATCCAATCGACGATCGATCGCGCATCGCAATCGATCAGCATGCTCTTTTTGTCGGTTCCACCCAAGGCATCGCGAAGCCAACGGTATCGTTGCGTTGCCGACCGACGAGGACGGTATCAATTCATGGGGATCGAGTTAACCACACGTTTTCCGCTAGGGTTGTTGCGAGGTATTCTGCAACAAAAGGAGACGTCCTACTTCACGGTACAACCTGCGCTCGGACGCTTGCTCCCCAGTTGGAAGGAGATCTTTGATGTGCGCGATGTCGGTTCGCGACAGCGCCGCGTTCGATCGCTGTCCGACGAAGGGGAGTTTTTTGGACTTCGGACCTATCGACCGGGGGATAGTCCGCGATGGATCCATTGGCGGAGCAGCGCGCGAAGAGACGAATTGGTAGTCAAGCAATTTCAGCAACCTGAGAGCCGCGAGTTAGTGATTCTGCTCGACCTGGTTTCATCCAACGAAAGCTCGGACGAGGCTCGTAAAACAAATCTTCTGATCGAGGATATCGCGGTCGAATTTGTGGCTACATTGGTTCATGAGATGACTCATGCAAACATCGGTTCGATCACCGTCACCATCGCGGATTCCACTCCCACGCTCGCATCGCGCATCACCGCTCGTTCGCAAGGGCATGCGCTTTTGGATCGATTGGGCAATGCTCGAGGAGGATCCAAACCAACGCTCGCCAAAGCGCTCCAGTTGCTCGAACGGGATCATCGACATGTGGAACGCTTGATCGTCGTCAGCACTCGGAGCATGCCTGCTACATGGACGGATGATGCCGGAGTTCGCATCGCACCGTTCTGGCGATCGTTGCAATGGATCGATGTCCGCGCGGGTGAGACTCTTCGGTACTTCTCGCCAGCAAACTAGAAGGAGGCATCGAAGCTCGATCATGTTCTCTCTGGTTGTCAGGACAATCCTTCATTTTTATCGTTGGCTTCTGCCGGTTGCCGCAGGAGTTGCTGTCTGCAGCGCTGTCATCGTCGGGGCGTTGATTGTCGGGGACTCCATGCGAGGATCCCTGACCCAGATCGCGATGGATCGAATCGGATCGATCGATCGCGTGGTGATCGCACCGCGTTGGTTTCGCGAAGAAGCCCTCGGCGACCGAGATGGTTTGCATGGTTGGATGCGAATCGATACAGTCGTCGCCGAATCGCTCCGCGACCGCGACGGTCAACTCCAGTCGCAGCGAGTCTCAGAAATGACTCTTCTAGGAATCGATGATTCCTTTTGGTCCCTCGGGACCATCACCCCGCGCGTAGTCCCCCATGGAGAACAAGTCGTCCTCAATCAATCGCTCGCCGACAAGCTAGGATCCGCAGTGGGTGATCGCATCACACTCAAAGTCTCACGACAGGCAGTGGTCCCCGCCGACAGCGTTCTTGGAAAACGAGACAACGAGACCGTCGCCCTGTCCCGCTGGGAAGTGGTCGCAATCGTTCCCGACGAAAGCCTGGGTCGCTTCTCGCTGCGGAGCGATCAACGCCCAGTCCTCAATGCGTTTGTCGACAAGACCCAACTGCAGCAAGCATTGGAGATTGAGGGGAAGATCAATGCGGTCGCATCTACAAAACCTTTTCCTGCATCCCAACCGATTCTCGATGAACTGCAGTTCTCTCTAGGCGATCTAGGGCTCCGCTTGCAACACATCCAACGGAAATTCCCAGACACGAGCCTCGATGAAGCTTCTGGATCGGATGCTGCACGCATCATCTTCGAATACGATCAAGTGACCAGTGATCAAATGCTCATCCAAGATCGCGTGAGCCAAGCGATCATGGATCATCCTCCAGCTTTTAGTAAAACAATATTGCCAACGGAAGAATGGATAGGGCCGCAGCCAAGACGTGTGATTACGTATTTGGCCAACAACGCCCAAGTCATCGCAACCCCATCATCACCCTCCGGATCGGAGGGAGCGGATACAGCGGAAACAAAAGGACGCGGTGTGCCGTATTCGACAATCAGCGGTGTGCCGTGGGATGTGCTTGGCCGAATGCTGGAAAAATCGGAGGTGGTTGTAGCACCACCCGATCGTGAAGACTGGGTTGTGATCAACTCATGGATGGCTCAGCAAATGCAGGCCAAGGTTGGGGACACCATTCGTATCGATTACTTCTTGCCAGAAACGGTTGATGGGATCGAGGTGGAACGGAGTTTCGATGCTCGCGTTGTTGCCATCGCACCCATCACCGAACCGACAGCACCGTATCGAAGGAATAAATCCGCTCGATTTGATCAGCCTCCGACCCCGTTCAATGATCCAGCATGGACTCCCGAGGTACCGGGAATCACGGATCAGGAATCGATATCGAACTGGGAGACTCCGTTTCCGTTAACTCGCAAGATCGAGTCGGTGGACGATACGTATTGGAATGAGCATCGATTGACCCCTAAACTTTTCATCTCGGACACGTTGGGCCGGAAACTATTCGGTTCACGATTCGGTTCGCAAACCAGCCTCCGTTTCGATGGGTGGATCGACAGAGAACGGCAAGAGGCAACAGCTCCAATTCTGCAAACAGTTCGCAAGCACGTAGACGCGATGGGATGGCGTGAGATTCCGATCCGGGAGCAGCAATTGCGAGCCTCGTCGGGAACGACACCCTTCGATGCGCTTTTTCTATCTTTGAGCTTCTTCGTGATTGCGGCTGGATTGTTGCTTGTGGCTCTGCTGTTCCGTTTGAGTATTGAGAAACGGGCCGACCATTGGGGATTGCTTATGGCCAGCGGTTGGACTCGCTCTAAAGTGAGAAAACTCTTGTTGCTCGAGTCATCGATGATCGCGGGTGCCGGGGCGACGATCGGAGTCGCTCTCGGGGTCGGTTATGCCTACGCGATGCTCTCGGGTTTGCGATCGTGGTGGGTCGGTGCGATCACGGTTTCCTTTCTTGAGTTTTATGTGCGTCCGCAGAGCCTCTTCATCGGTTGGTTATGCGGTTTTCTGGTTTCCATCGGAACGACCTGGCTCGTAACGCGTCAACTGAAATCGGTCAGTACCGCGCAGATGCTCAAGGGACGAATGGACGAGGATGCGTCCGGCAGTCGGGCAACGCGATGGTGCGTTTGGGGGGCGGGTGTGTGTGCAGTACTTGCGGTCATCGCGATGATCGCGGGCCAGTACGCGCAGGGGCAAGCGCAGGCGGGTGCGTTCGTCGGTAGCGGTATGCTCCTGATGATCGCAGGCGTTCTGTGGCTATACCACAGCATGCGATCTCCTCGCGAAGGGGTGCGCGGCGACTTGAATATGCAAGGGATGGGGCTCAGCGCTCTGAGTCGATCCAGCGCCCAACGCTCTCCGGTGCGAAGTATCCTGACGGTCGCTCTGATGGCGAGCGCTTCATTCTTGATTCTGTCGATGAGCCTGTTTCAATCGCAACCGGACCGCCGTGGGACCGGAGGATTTGCCTGGGTTGCAAAAAGCTCTCAAGGGATCGCGGTTCCCTTGGGAGATTCCAAACAGCAACGCCTCGTATTGGGACCACAAGCCGATGCGCTCCTCGATGCCCAGATCGTCAGTCTCCGAATGCGCGGTGGAGATGATGCCAGTTGCAACAACTTGTATCAAGCGAATGAACCGCAAGTGATCGGAGTCCCATCGACTATGGAGTCGATCGATCGCGGGCCCGATCAGCGATCGGAGTTCGCTTGGTTCGCCACGCGGAACACGGCGAACAAACTCGAGGGCAACATGCCAGCCTCACCCTGGTCCGCCCTTCAGGAATCCGCCGATGGAACGTCCGAGTCTCCCATTCCAGTGATCCTCGACCAGAACACGGCACTGTGGGCGCTGCATCTCGGGGGGTATGTCGGTGAGCGTTTCGATTACGTTTTTGGAACTCAGAGAATCCATTTTGTTACCGTGGGAGTTTCGCAAAACACGATCCTGCAAGGAAGCCTCTGGATCGGAGAGAACAATTTCCGAAAGATGTTTCCCGAGATCACCGGATATCGTCAGTTTATGGTCAAGTCATCGGCAGTCGATCCTAAAGCTGAGCAACTCGATGCCGTTCGATCGGCTCTTGAGAAGGGTTGGAGCGATGATGGACTGAGCTGCGCATCGGCTTCTAAGATATTGTCGGCGTTGCTAGCGGTTCAAAATACCTATCTCAGCGCATTTCAGGTTCTCGGCGCCTTGGGTTTGGTTCTCGGGACTCTTGGTTTGGGGGTATCGCAATTGCGTGGAGCGATGGAACGACGAGCGGAATTGGCAGCGATGCGAGCGATGGGTTTTTCAAAACCCCGTTTGATTTGGGCGCTTGCGATGGAAAATGGCTGGCAATTGCTGCGAGGCATCGGAGTCGGTTTGGTCGCCGCCCTGCTGGCCGCCGCGCCAGTGTTATGGAGTGGTCAATCGACCGGAGCGTTGGTGTCACCCTTGTTGATGTTATGTTGGGTGATCATGCTGGGATTATTATTCTGTGTGGGGGCAGCGGTGCTGGCCGTTCGGCAACCGCTTCTGGCATCTCTCAGATCGGATCGGTGAAACGATGGTTGGATGGGGCATTATCGGTTGTGGCATGATTGCAAAGTTTCATGCCAAAGCGATTTCCGAAATTCGGGGTTCCCGTTTAGTAGCTTGTTATGCTCGCGACTCGGCCAAGGCGAGCGCCTTTGCTGGCCAGTATGGCGGAACTCCGTATGACAATCTGCAAGCGATGCTCGCGCATCCAGGTTTAGACATTGTGACGATTTGCACTCCGAGTGGGGCGCATATGGAACCGGGGATGGCGGCGGCGCGAGCGGGCAAGCATGTATTGGTCGAAAAACCGCTGGAGGTCACTACCAATCGCTGCGATCGTCTCATCAAGGAATGCGACAAGCATGATGTCTATCTCGGAACGATTTTTCCGTCTCGTTTCCATCGCTCTGCGATCCTTATGAGAGAAGCGGTCGAGCAGGGACGCTTTGGTCAGATCTCGGTCGCTGATGCGATCGTCAAATGGCATCGCACGCAGCAGTATTACGACAGCGGTGCTTGGCGCGGGACATGGCAACTCGACGGAGGAGGGGCATTGATGAATCAAGCCATCCACAGTGTTGATCTCTTGTTGTGGATGATGGGACCTGTTCGCTCGGTGACGGCGATGACCGCCCTGCGCGCGCATGAAAGGATCCAAGTGGAGGACACAGCAGTGGCTTGTCTCGAATTCGCATCCGGTGCACTTGGGACGATCGTAGCCACGACCGCCGCGTACCCTGGGAGTCTCAAACGCATCGAGATCGCGGGTTCGCATGGCTCCGCGGTGCTCGAGGAAGAGGCGATCGTGCGATGGGATTTTGCCAAGCCCCAGCGAAGCGATGCCAAGATCCTCGCGGATATGAAGGGAAACACCACCGGTGGCGGAGCATCCGATCCTGCAGCGATCGGACATGCGGCCCATCGCGAGTTGTTCAAGGATTTTTCTAGAGCCATTGCGGCTCGCGAATATTCCCTGATCGATGGTGCGGAAGGCAGACGCAGCGTGGCGCTGATCAACGCGATTTACCGCTCTGCCAAAACCGGTCGACGAATCACGGTCTCCTAGGAATCGAGTGAACATGCGAGCGATACAGATAGCCGCCCCGAAAGAACTCAAGCTTATCGAGATCCCAGAGCCCGATGCGCCCGGAACTGGGATGGCTCTGGTAAGAACGCACCGCATGGGGGTATGTGGAACGGACGTCAGTTGCTATCTGGGTAAGTTTCCGTTTTTTGATTTTCCACGCATACCCGGGCATGAACTGGGGGTCGAGGTGCTCGCTCTCGGGCCGGGAGTGGAGCATCTGTCGGTCGGTGATCGCTGCAGTGTGGAACCTTACATGAACTGCGGGACTTGCTATGCGTGTCGCAAAGGTGCAGGCAACTGCTGCACTCAACTAAAAGTGATCGGCGTCATGATGGATGGCGGATTGTGCGATCGCTTTGTCGTACGCGCGGACAAACTCCATCCATCGAAGCGGCTGACCATGGATCAGCTAGCCCTCGTTGAAACATTGGCGATCGGTTGCCATGCGTGCCAACGAAGCAACGCGAGTCGGCAGGACCGAGTGCTGTTGATCGGCGCTGGTCCGATCGGGATTGCTACCCTCGAGTTTTTGCGATTGACCGGTGCTGAGATGACGGTGATGGACATGAACGCATCGAGGCTCGATTTCGTGGAGCAGACCTACGGGATAACAAATCGTATCTTGGTCAGTCCAACCGACTCGGGACTGGATGCTGCCAAGCGTTATACGGAACAAGATCTTTACGATGTAGTGATCGATGCGACAGGCAATCCGTATTCGATGTCCGGTGCATTGCAGTTCGTAGCACCGACAGGTCGGTTGGTTTACGTTGGCATCACCCAGGAGCAAATTTCATTCAAGCATCCTGCATTGCATCGACCCGAGGTCAGTTTGCTCGCTTCGCGAAATGCGCTTCCTAAGGATTTCCCGTACATCATCGGTTTGATCGAGTCGGGAACGATTCGGACCGATCCATGGATCACCCATCGAACGGGGTTCGAGGAGGTCGTGCGCGATTTCGACAGCTTTACGCGACCTGAGACGGGAGTTCTCAAAGCGGTGATCGAGTTGGTGTGATGTATTTCCATG
The DNA here is from genome assembly GCA_018970165.1 of Planctomycetota bacterium. Classification (GTDB taxonomy): domain Bacteria; phylum Planctomycetota; class Planctomycetia; order Pirellulales; family Pirellulaceae; genus JBKCUI01. The sequence goes on from JAGWWZ010000081.1 coordinate 17,183, forward strand.
AGCATACCTGCAGCGAGCTCGCGGAAAATCTCGCATGGGACGAAGCGTTGCTCGAGGGTTCCGAGTCAGGTTTGGGACGCGAAGTATTGCGCGTTTGGGAGATGCCTCGACCGTGCGTAGTTGTCGGGCGCGCCAGCCGTATCGATCAGGAGGTCTTCGTCGAGCAATGCAATCAAGACGATGTACCTATCTTTCGGCGAATGAGCGGAGGTTCATCGATTGTCGCAGGACCAGGTTGCTTGATGTACAGCGTGCTGCTGTCGCTCGAAGAACGCCCTGCGTGTCGGCAAGTCGATGCCGCTCACCGGACAGTGATGGAGCGGACGAAGGAAGCGGTGCAGAGCGTGCTGAACCGGTATAGGATTGAAGGGGATGTCGCTATTGAGGGGATCTGCGATTTGACCTGGAACGGTTTCAAGATCTCCGGCAATGCTCTGCGAGTGAAGAGGCATTGGCTGATGTATCACGGAACTATTTTATTGACGATGCCTTTGGAATGGATCGGCAAGTATCTGCGGATCCCGCCGCGGCAGCCTGAGTATCGCGGCGGCAGGACGCACGAGCGGTTTGTCACCAGCCTTGGTTCGGAAGCGGAGAGATATCCGAACTTCAAGCAAGAGCTGTCGCGGGAATTGGGAAACGCATGGGACGGGACGCTACCTTGGTCAATGCATCCGTTGAGCGGTTCGATCGCTGAATTAGCAGGGGGATGGATGGATCGCCGCTATCGCCAAGCATCATGGCATGCGGATCGATAAGTCTCGAGCACAAAGCGGTCGCTTAGTCTGCAGGGACTTCGTTGACTACGAGCAGATTGTGGGTGTTGTTCAGGAGTCCGGTGCCGGTCACATAGACGACTCGATCACCCGCTGACAACATACCTGTGGATTTACCCCAGTGGGTGACATCGGAGATGAGTTTTTCGGGGTTGTCCAATTGATCGACTTTGTGAGGCATGATACCCCAGAACAAGCACATGCGCCGAAGTGTAGGGTCGGAGTTGCTGATTCCGAGGGTTGGTATATAGTTGCGTTGTTTGGCTTTGACCCATGCGGTTCCGCCGGTACGGGAAGCGACGACGACCAATTTGGCTTCGATGGCTTCGGCAATGTTTGCAGCGTGGTGAGTTACGGCCGATGTGACGGGATGGACTCGCGAGAAGAATCGAGTTTTGGCGGGTGCAGGTTGATCCTTGAGCATCTTCTCCGTTGACAGCATGATCCGATTCATGGTTTCGACGGCGACGACTGGGTAATCGCCAATGGCGGTTTCCCCGCTGAGCATGCAGGCATCGGCACCATCGAGAATGGCATTGGCAACATCGCTGGCTTCCGCGCGGGTGGGACGGCGATTGTGGTGCATGCTTTCGAGCATTTGCGTGGCGACGATGACCGGTTTCATTTTGTCCATGCAGACTTGAATAATTCTCTTTTGGGCCACGGGCGTTTCCGCAACATCGATTTCTACACCGAGATCGCCGCGTGCGACCATGACGCCATCGGCTGCATCGACGATATCTTCCAAACAACCGAGCGCTTCGCGTTTCTCGATCTTAGCGATCACGAGGGCTTGACCATCCATCGATGCCAGCAGGTTCTTGAGTGCCAGTACGTCCTGTGCCGATCTTACGAACGAGAGACTGATGAAGTCGACTTCGTTTCGGGCAGCCCAAAGGGCATTGTCCACATCCTCGGGTCGCATGGCTGAGACCGACAGAGATACGCCTGGGAGATTGATTCCCTGACGGGATCGGATGGTACCTCGCACCGTGACGGAGCATCGCAATTTATCTCTCGTCTTTTCGACCACTTGCATGGAGATGGTGCCATCGGCCAGCATGACGCGATCGCCGAGTCCTACTTCATCGATCAGCTTGGCGTAGTTGCTGGTCAATTCATTAGGGGTGGTTGGCTCGCTGCCGCGTATGAAAAAGACTTCCTGACCGATTTCGACATCCATCGGGTCGTTGAGAAGTTTCCCGAGTCGGATCTTCGGGCCTGCAAGATCGAGCAGGACACCGATCGGGAATCCGATCTGCTCGCGGACGCGTCGGATCTTGCCGAGGATTCTCTCGAAGTCCTCTTGTTTGCCGTGAGCGGAGTTGATGCGAAACACGTCGACTCCGTGGTTCACCAACTGCGCTAGGATCTGTTCATCTTCACATGCAGGCCCAACCGTTGCGACGATCTTGGTTCGGGCCTCGCTCAGAGTATTTCGCGTCATGGCTGCGGAGCTTCCTATTTAAGAGTGCCGTATTGTAGCCGCCATGACGGGTTGCATCAACGAGCCTCAGAATGGGAGGTCGTCGTCTGCACCGGTGCTGTGGTAGTAGTCCTCGGTCGGCCATTCCTCACCCTCCATTTCCTCGAGTGGAAGCAACTCGTCCATATCTTCGTCGTCGCACTGAGAGGCGAGAGTCTCGAGTCGCTTGCGGATCAAGTGCTCGATGATCGTGTTGGGGTCACGGCTGCGAATGGCGACGGCCGCGGCATAAAACTCCTGCAGTCCCAAGGCCATACGGGTCAATTTGCTGGAAACGGTTTCCAGAGTGCTCGGGGCCTTGGAGTAATGCTTTTCGAGTTGTTCCCAGAATGCCTGGGCCTGCTCGCTCGCCGTAGTCCAACCGCAGACGAACACCCCTCCGATCTTTGGCTTGCTCGTGCTTTTGGTTCGTTGAGTCGAGTTGGCCGCTTTTTGAATTCCCGTGGCTCCGTCACCCAGAAAGCGATTGCGAAGGACCGAGTCGCGTCGTCGGGTATCGCGGCGTCCTCGTACCAGTTTCGGTTCCGATCCGGTCAGGAGGCACTCGCGATCGATGATCACGCGGCTGACCCGATCATCTGCCAATTCGGGAAATCGGTATTCGATCCGGTCGAGGACATCGCCCAGCAATCGCGTGATGGCTCGGGCACCTGTATTCATGGTCTTTGCTCGTTCTGCCAAAGCATCGAGAGCATCGTCGCTCACCTCCAAAGCGATGCCGTGGAGGAGGGCGATTTGCTGACGCTGGTGCAAGGAAGAGAACTGCGAGGGCTGTCTCAAGATGGCTCGCAGATCTTCGATGCTCAACTCGTGCAGGAACGTGATTCGAGAGAATCGACCGATGAATTCGGGAATCATGCCGTAGACGTTGAAGTCGTCGACGGTGGCCTGACGTATGCATTCGTACTCATCTAACTCATGGACCCGCTTGACGCCGCTTGCGGGACGAGACTGGAATCCGATGGTCTTTTGGTCGTGCTGCAACCTGCGAAGGACGATATCCTTGAGTCCGACAAAGGCTCCGGCGCAAATGAACATAATCCGGCTCGTGTCGATAGCCGGAATGCGAGTGCTGTCGATCGCATCGCAGATGCGCCCCTCCAGGATGGTAAGCAGTGAGTTCTGGACACCCTCGCCGCTGACGTCTCGACCTCCGACATCTTGACGACGGATCTTGTCGATCTCATCGATGAAGATGATCCCTCGCTCCGCTTTGCGGGGATCGCTGTTGGTCTGTTCCAGCAGCGGCCGAAAGATATCCTCCACAGGTCGCCCACGGTATCCGGTTTCCACCAACGTCGAAGCGCATGTTTGGACAAAAGGGACATTCAACATCAACGCAATCTGCTTGACCATCATGGTCTTGCCCGATCCAGTCGGACCAGCCATCAAAACATGGTTGCGCCCGAGGTCTTCGCCATTCTCGTCGCGACTGGCGTTCGACAAAAAATGGTTGTAGATCGCGCTACACAATGTCCGCTTAGCGCGCGATTGACCTAGAACATGCTGATCCAGACCAGCCAGCATTTCGGCTGGCTTGAGCAGGGATCGGCGGCTAAGAGACGAAGAGGGCCTTGTTGTGGACTGCATCGAAAGACTCCGTTAGTAGCGAGAAGAGTGGTTGCATTGCGCGAGCTGTAGGAACGGGATCCGTCCGCTCAAAAGACATCAAAGAGGGTGAAGGAATGATAGCAGTTGAAAAACATTTCTCTAGGAGCGCGCTGACTTGTAGGCTTTTGTTGTGCATTGAACAGATTGTGCAACGTATCGATCGTCAACCGGGGTGGTGGCGAAGCCCACGTTTGGTAGCCTATGTCGAGTTGAATGCGGCTTGAACTCGATTTCCATCTGTGTTGGAACTGAGATGCATGACACTGATTTATTGATGACGATTGCAGTAGGTTTGGGGGTAGCTCTTTTATTCGGCTACGCTACGCAGCGTATGGGGCTGTCTCCGATCGTTGGATATTTGATTGCAGGGATTGTCGTCGGACCGAACACTCCGGGTTATGAAGCGAACGCGGAACTTGCCAACCAGTTCGCCGAACTGGGTGTGATTTTGTTGATGTTTGGCGTAGGGCTTCATTTCGACGTGAAGGAGTTGCGGCGTGTGCGTGATTTGTGCGTTCCGGGTGCGCTTTTTCAATGTGCGTTTACGTTTACTCTGGGATTGCTGACGGCGAGGTTCTTCGGGTGGGAATGGTATTCGTCGATCGTATTTGCAGTCGCGATCGCGTTTTCGAGCACAGTCGTGGTGACACGGATTCTGGCCGATGCGAATCAGCTTCAAACGCATGTCGGGAACATCGCGATCGGTTGGTTGATCGTTCAGGATGTATTGGCGGTTTTAGTTATGGTGTTGATTCCGAGTTTGGCTGCGGGGAATGCCGGTGAGCAAACCAATCTTCTGTGGGTAGCCTTGGTGGCTCTCGCGAAAATCGGAGCCGTGGTTTTGGCGATCACTTGGGTTGGCGGGCGTGCGATACCGAGCATCTTGCAGCATGTCGCGGCAACCAAATCGCGCGAGCTGTTTACGCTGGCCATCTTGGTTCTCGTTCTCGGGATTGCCTTAGCGTCCTCGAAGATGTTTGGGATCTCGATGGCACTTGGGGCCTTTCTTGCCGGCGTCGTGGTGGGACAATCGGAATTCAGTTTGCGTGCAGCGATCGATGCGTTGCCGATGCGGGATGCGTTCGCGGTTCTTTTCTTTGTATCGATCGGAATGCTGTTTGACCCAGTGGTATTTACACAGGCGAAGGGAATGTTGTTGGTCACGACATGCATCGTGATCTTCGGGACGCCGTTGGTTTGTGTTCTGTTCATGCTCGTGATGGGGCAACCGCTGCGAGTAGCATTGCGTGTCGGTTTGTCTCTGTCGCAAATCGGTGAGTTTTCGTTCATCGTGGCTAATCTGGGGCGCCAGCAGGGATTGTTGTCCGATGATGCGATGCACGTTTTGGTCACTGTGTCGATTGTCTCGATTGCTCTAGCTCCCGCGATGCAGTGGCTGGCTTCTCCAATTGCTATTTGGATACGAAGGAATCCTCGCATGCACCAGCTTGAAGTCCAAAGACGTCCATTCACAATGCAGAGCGCCGCGCCCGCCGAATCACCCACCGAGACGCTCGACTCGCTTCACCGTGCGATCATCGTTGGCTATGGTCCAGTCGGACGTACACTCGCTCGCTTGTTGTCCGAAAATGGTATCGCTCCGACGATTATCGAGATGAACCACGGAAACCTGGGGGCGATTCGGCAAGCAGGATTCCGAGGTGTCCTCGGAGATGCGACCCATCCGGAGACGCTTAAGCACGCCGGGATCGATCAATGTTCGAATCTGATTCTCAGCGCGTCATCGATCGCTGGCGCGGAGGAATTGATACGTACGGCGCGGGAACTGAATCCCATGATCGATATCCTGGTGCGGGCAGCCTACCTCCGCGAGCGCGAGCATCTGCTGCGTGTGGGGGCGAATACAGTATTCGCGGGGGAGGGTGAGACGGCGATGGCCTTGGCGGAACATATGCTGCGCGAACTCGGGGCGACTCCCGACCAAATCGACCGCGAGCGGGAACGTTTGCGATCGGAAATCTTTGTCAATTAGCGGATGAGCTTCGAACAGGAAAACACGATGGCCAACAAGAAGAATTCCCAGTCCTCCCAAGCGATTCCGGTTCGACCTGTTCAGCAGTGGTTGGTGCCCGTGAAACGATTCTTGGAGATCGAGGCGGCCAGTGGCGTCATCCTATTGCTGTGTACAGTGCTCGCGTTGGTGCTCGCGAATTCCCCGCTCGCCAAGCCCTTCGCCGAATTTTGGCATACGCATGTTGGGGTTGCCTTTGGTGACTACGGTCTGGAGGGAGAGTTCGGTCATCTGGTGATCAACGACGCATTGATGACCATCTTCTTTTTCGTGGTCGGCCTCGAGGTCAAACGCGAGATCGTTGGCGGAGAACTTCGCGATCCCCGTAAAGCACTTCTTCCAATTGTCGGAGCGCTCGGTGGGGTTTTAACGCCAGCGACTATCTATCTCCTCTTTCAGTCGGGTGAGTCAGGGGAGCGCGGTTGGGCGATTCCTATGGCAACCGATATTGCGTTTGTAGTTGGCATCTTGGCCCTCTTCGGTTCGCGCGTTCCGTTTGGTCTGAAAATCTTTTTGCTGACGCTGGCTATCGTCGATGACTTGGTAGCGGTCCTTGTGATCGCGATCGTCTTTACTGAAAAGATCTCGATAGTCTACCTCGCGTTGGCGATGATCGGATTTGCTCTCACTTATTTATGCAATCGGATCGGGGTGCGGTCGATCGCGATCTATTTGATAATTGGCATCGGGGTATGGATCTCGTTTCATCATGCGGGAGTTCACCCAACCATTGCGGGGGTAGTGCTTGGGATCTTGACACCTGCTAAAGCCTGGATCGGCAAGCGGACGTTTGTGGAGGTCTTTCAGGAGTATTGGGAGAAGCTCAGTGGCGACGATGATGATCCGGAAGAGTTGCCGGTGAATGTGGAACAGTTACGGTTTGTAGCGCGCGAGGCGCTGTCGCCTTTGCATCGACTCGAGATGTTCTTGCACCCTTGGGTTGCCTTCGTGATCATGCCCGTTTTTGCATTGGCAAACGCTGGGGTTCCCCTGGAGATTTCGGCGCTGGGGGACTCGGTATCGATCGCGATTGCTGCGGGCTTAGCGGTCGGCAAACCGCTCGGAATCATCCTTTTCTGCTCGGTGGCTATCGGGCTAGGATGGAGTCGACTACCGCAGGGTGTGAATTGGCTAACGTTTGTTGCTGGCGCGTGTTTGGGAGGGATCGGGTTCACGATGGCGTTGTTTCTCAACTCCCTCGCGTTTCCCGCCGACGAGTTTGCTGCACTCGAATCGGCGGGTAAAGTCGGCACGCTCATGGGATCGTGCGTCAGCGCTGCGATCGGTTGCGGGCTCATGATCTGGGCCACGCGAACCGATCGCACTGAAACGATTTCTTAGTGAAGATATCGGACTAAGGAGAATCCTTAAGCACCGACAGCTTCAACTGCCTTGACCATTGGGCCGAGTACCGGATCGATGACGTCCTTCACTCCGGGAATTTCGTAAAGCACTTTGATCACGTCCTGAATCTTGGTTAGGTAAGGCTTCAGGAATGGTGCCAACAAATTTTTCGCAACGGCTGGTTGTAGTTTGTCGATGCCACTGGCTCCGAAAGTTTTAGCTGCACCCTCGATCTTGGTCAGTGCATTCTTGGCACCCTCTACATCCTTGATGCCTTCCAGCGTTCCAGT
>JAGWWZ010000264.1 GCA_018970165.1 Planctomycetota bacterium
TGACGGCAGTCCGGGGCCCCAGCGGCGCTGGCAAAAGCTCTTTGATCTTGGACACGCTGGTACCCGCCCTGAAAGCGTTTGAGTTGGGTGAGTCGAGCGATGGGTTAGCGTTTCATCGTTTGAAAGGAGTGGCTGCGATATCGGGCTGCCGTGCGATCGACCAAAGCCCTATCCCGCGATCGACTCGAAGCACGCCAGCGACCTACTGTAAAGCGATGGATGCCATTCGCGATGTTTTCGCCGCCACCCAGGATGCGAGATCCCTGCAGATGACAGCTAGCCACTTTAGTTTCAATAGTGAGGCCGGTCGTTGCCCTGTGTGCGAAGGACTCGGTTACACGGTGGTCGAGATGCAATTCATGGCAGACATCTCGCTAACATGTCCTGATTGCCAGGGTCAGCGGTATCGACCTGAAGTACTCGCGATTCGGGTTCGCAACCTTTCGATCTACGAGATCCTGCAGTTGAGTATTGATGAAGCGATCGATTTTTTCCGAGGTGAGTCGGATGTTCAAATACGACTGGGGCTTCTTCGAGAGATCGGTTTAGGCTATCTACCTCTCGGTCAGAGTCTGGCAACGCTGTCTGCCGGAGAGTCGACGCGTCTGAAACTCGCATCGGTCCTAGCGGATTCAAAGACGAATAAAAGAGGCGAGTTGATCGTATTGGATGAACCTACCACGGGTTTGCATTTTCTCGATGTCGATCGTTTGATTGATTGCCTGGGAGTCCTGATCGATCGAGGTAACACGATTGTCGTGATCGAGCATAATGAGCAACTGTTGGAGGCTGCTGATTATTTTGTGGAAGTAGGGCCTGGAGCGGGACCCTATGGTGGTAGTCTCGTGAGTCAAAGTTGGTCGATTCCCGAATCCATCCAGTAAATCATGAAGTAAATCATGATGGAGCTGGTTCCTCGGGCGATCGAGACCGGTTCCATAGGATTTCGCTGATGTCTATCAAACTTGCATCAAAGAGAGAGGTGGCGATCAAAGTTCGGCACTCCCTGTTCGCAAGATCGCTCTCGCGAGGTAAACTACGTTCGCGTCGAGGAGTGCGAACGGGTGAGTCCCTTATTTGGCGGCTGATAGAGCCAGGATTCTCGCACGTCCAATTTGGGTTATTGAAGTCGAATATGGTTTGGCAGCGAGTTTGCATCATCGGAGTGGGGCTTTTGGGTGGATCCATCGGATTGGCCCTGAAACGAAAGCGGCTTGCAAAACAAGTGGTCGGGGTAGGACGGACAATTACCAAGCTGGATACTGCGCTGTCCCGAGGCGCCATCGACATCGCGACGGATGATATTGTCAAAGGAGCTTTGGACGCGGATTTGGTCATTGCGTGTACTCCGGTGAAATCGATTGTCGATTCCCTCGTCGTGGCAGCCGGCGTAGCCCTGCCCAACGCACTCTTAACGGACGTTGGGAGTACCAAGCAGAGCATCATCAAGGCCGCTGAAGGGCGTTTATCTCCTTCTCAGTTCATCGGCAGTCACCCGATTGCAGGCGGTCATCACAGCGGTGTTGAGCATGCGGTGGGGACTTTGCTCGACGGTGCTCTCGTGGTGATCACTCCTTCGACAAACAACCCGCCTGAACTTCTGGAGTCGATGATTCGGTTTTGGGAGTCGATGGGTTCCCGAACTTGCGTCTTAACGCCGCGGGAGCATGATGAAGCTCTCGCCGTCTCCAGTCATTTGCCGCACATGGTTTCCTCGGTCCTGGCCGGTGCGACCCCCCCAGAATTCTTGCAATTCGTTGGGAAGGGATGGATGGACTCGACGAGAATCGCGGCCAGCAACTCGCAATTGTGGCGACAGATCTTGGAGGAAAACCACGCTCCAGCCCTTCAAGCCTTGAAGAACTTTGCCACAATCTGCGGAACATGGATCGATGCGCTAGAACGGGGTGACTTCGATCGCGTCGAATCACTACTTCAAGCAGGAAAAGCAACTCGTGACGCTGTGGCAAGTCGACATCTATCCGGCTGAGGGCCAGCCGGATTCTTTAGGTACCTCCGCTGCCAACTCTGCCTCGGAACTCGGGATTGCAACGGACCTCGTAGTTCATGGTGCATACGGCTTCTTGCTGCAGGGGAATGCTGATGACGATGAGATCCATCGAGTTGCTCGAGAACTCTTATCCGACTCGATCGCTCAGAGGTGCCTGACGGGGCGCGTGGGCTCTCAGGAACTATCCAGGTCGCCAGCTGGAGAGTCCGTTTTGGTGTATGCACTCCCGAAGCCCGGAGTCATGGATCCGGTTGCCCAAAGCACGCGGAAAATGCTGAACGACATCGGGTTGAAAGTCGATGAGGTTCGAACCTTTCGCAAGTATTGGATCCGTGGTCGTAAAGGACCTGTCGACCCGGGGGTCGTCAATCGTCTGTGCCAAAAGGTTCTCGCCAATGATTCCATCGAGCAGATCAACGTGGGACCTTTGGATATTCGCGAGCTCGCGATCGGAAATGCCTACCAATTCCGAAAGGTCTATCTGCCTATTCTCGGTCTGGACGATCCGCAGTTGCTCTCGCTGAGCAAGAGCGGTCAGCTCTATATGTCTCTAGCCGAGATGAAAACGGTTCAATCATACTACCGTGATTTGGGCCGAGAACCCACGGATATCGAATTGGAAACGATCGCTCAAACCTGGAGCGAACATTGCAGTCATAAAACATTAGGCGGAAAGATCGCTTACACGGACGAGCATGGGACCAGGCAATTCGAATCCATGCTCAAAGAAACGATCTTTGCAGCGACGATGCAGATCCGAAAGTCTCTCGGTTCGGAAGACTGGTGCGTGAGTGTTTTCAAAGACAACGCGGGTGTTGTTACGTTTGATCATGAGGATTGCGTTGTCTTCAAAGTGGAAACGCACAATCATCCCTCTGCGATTGAACCTTATGGTGGTGCGAATACTGGCTTGGGTGGAGTGATTCGAGATCCTTTAGGAACGGGTTTAGGTGCGAAACCGGTTTGTAGCACAGATGTGTTTTGTTTCGCATCTCCCGACTATCCTCCAGATCGATTACCTCCTGGTGTACTGCATCCTCGCAGGGTCATGGCCGGCGTTGTGTCAGGCGTTCGCGACTATGGCAATCGAATGGGAATCCCCACGGTCAACGGTGCCGTTTATTTTGATGATCGGTATTTGGGTAATCCGCTGGTTTACTGTGGGAATGTCGGATTGATTCCCCGATCCAAGGTGGAGAAACAGGCAAAGCCTGGAGATCTAATTGTCGCCATCGGAGGACGCACAGGACGCGATGGAATACATGGTGCGACCTTCAGTAGTGTTGAGCTCACCGAAGAGAGCGAATCGATTTCGGGAGGGGCTGTCCAAATCGGGAATGCGATCACGGAAAAAATGGTTCTCGACGTACTGCTGGCGGCCCGCGATCAGGGTTTGTACAACGCCGTCACCGATTGCGGCGCTGGCGGATTCAGCAGTGCGATTGGCGAAATGGGTGAGGAGATTGGTGCCGAGGTTTGGTTGGACCAAGCGCCGCTCAAGTATGAAGGGCTAAGCTATACCGAAATCTGGATTAGTGAAGCTCAAGAACGGATGGTGCTCGCAGTTCCACCCGAGAAGATCGATCGCTTACGATCGCTTTGCAGCAGCGAGGGAGTCGAATCCGCGGTGTTAGGGGTCTATGCCCCCACCGGTATGCTGCGATTGATGTACAAGGACCAGGAGGTCGGTTGCGTCAGCATGAAGTTCCTGCATGGCGGTCGCCCGCCCGTTGTGCGTCAAGCAGTCTATCACCCTCCCTCCATCCAACCTCTTTCTCTCGGCTTGATGAACCAAATCGAAGTGCAAGAGACCCTGCTCAAGATCCTCGCTTTGCCCACCGTAGCCAGTAAGCATTGGATCATCCGTCAATACGATCACGAGGTCCAAGCAGGTAGTGTGATTAAACCGCTTGTCGGCCCATCCTGCTCGGGCCCCAGCGATGCGGCGGTCGTTCGACCTAAGCTGACAAGCAAAAAAGGGATCGTCCTGGCTTGCGGGATGAATCCGAACTTTGGTGATTTTGATCCGTATGATATGGCGACGTCAGCCATGGATGAGGCCGTGAGGAACGCTGTCGCGGTCGGTGCCAATCCATCGCGGCTAGCGGTGCTCGACAATTTTTGCTGGGGTAACACGGAAAAGCCTGAAACGCTAGGAACACTGGTCCGAGCCGCGATCGCATGCCACGATCTCGCCGTTGCCTGGCAGACGCCTTTCATCA
>JAGWWZ010000082.1 GCA_018970165.1 Planctomycetota bacterium
CAGCAACCCAATCAGCAACCCAATCAACAACCCAATCAAGATCGTCAACCAGCAGTAGCTCCGCCCAAGCCCGAGCAGCAGGCTTCTTCACCGCCTTCCTTGCCTCAGATTGAATGGAACCCGGGAGCGGGTATGCGTTGGCTGCTGCTGTTGATCTTGGCTGGCGTTACTCTATTTTTTGCGATTCGTTATCGTCGCGAACTTGTAGCGTGGGTCAGAGACTTTATCGCGATGGTGAAGGGCTGGTTTCTGCGCGATCAAGACTCGACCGATACCGCGCAGCCTGAGGGCTCCGGACAACCTCAACTCTTGCCCGTACGTTTTTCGGATCTCTCCGATCCGTTTTTAACTTATGCTGGCGACCCCGACCGAACGGTCAAAGCACTATTTGATGCTGCGTGCGTGTGGGGACGCGAACATCGTGTTGAGAGGCGAGAAGATGAAACACCGGAAGAATTTGTTGGCAGATTAGGCCGCAAATACAGCCCGGTGGCAGAAACATTGGCCAGGCTAGGGATGGTGTACAGCAGGCTGGCTTATGCACAGAAGCGGGTTTCGCCAAACGATGCTCAGGCGATGCGATCCTTGTGGGACTGGATGGTTCAGCATCCTTCCCGGAATCCGTCCGGTGGCGTTATATTGGAACGCGATCGGAACCCAGGCTCGGCGGTTTGAAAAATATTTTTTAAGGAGTATTGGACTCATGTCATTTAAGCGATTCAGCTCGATTCTGCTCACCTCGACATTCGCGGCTATTTTTGCTGGCCCTGTGTTTGCAGAGGATTGGTATCAATGGCGAGGCCCGAATCGAGATGGAATTGCAACTGAAAAAGGGCTAACGGACCGTTGGCCGGAGGAAGGACCTCCGATTGTCTTTCAGTCCAAAGGCTTAGGCTCCGGGATGGCAAGCGTCGCGATCGCTGATGGAAAGATATGCACAATTGGCAACATCGCTGGCAACACCCACTTGATTTGTCTGAAACAAAGTGACGGCTCCATTCTTTGGAAGACTCCGTTTACTCCGGATCGAGGAGCGGCGAACGGCACCCCCACCATCGATCTTGAGACCGGGTTTGTCTATGGTCTTTCGTTCGATGGTATTTTGGTCTGCTGTCGTTTGAACGATGGGGAGGTTGTATGGAAGAAGAGTTTCCCCGAAAACTTTCAGGGGAAGATGGAATCTGTCTGGGGCTATAGCGAATCGCCATTGATCGATGGAGAGCGATTGATTTGCACTCCTGGTGGAAAGGATGCGATGGTGGTGTGCCTCAACAAGAAGACAGGAGAGACGATTTGGAGTGGTAAAGCGCCCCAAGGAAAACTGCGAGGCAATGATGGCGCAGGGTATTCATCCGTGGTCATCTCGAATGCTGCAGGGCGCAAGCAGTATGTGCAGTTGATCGGCCACGGCATCGTCAGCTATGACGCCAAAACCGGTGCTCTTCTATGGAACTACGATCGAGTTGCCAACACGACGGCCAACATTCCGACACCCATTGTGAAAGACGACTTTGTATTCTGCTCGACCGGCTACGATGACGGGGGGACGGCTCTCCTGCAAGTGAGCAAGTCGGGTAATGCTCTGGGAGTGAAAGAGGTTTACTACAAGTCTTCGAAAGAACTTCAAAATCATCATGGCGGCATGGTGATGGTTGGGGACTATGTGTACATGGGTCATGGCCACAACAACGGATTCCCCGCATGTGTCGAATGGCGAACCGGCAAAGATCAATGGGAAAAGGGTCGGGGAGCGGGATCGGGATCGGCCGCGATTCTGTATGCTGATAGCAAACTCTTTTTTCGCTACCAAGACGGGGTCATGGCGATGATCGACTCTGACACGAAGAAGTACAAGCTATTGGGTAAATTCAAGCTCGCTACGCATAATGGCGAAAGTTGGCCCCACCCCGTGATTGTCGACGGCATCCTTTACATACGCGATCAGGATGATTTCATCGCGTATAGTCTAAAGAAGTAGGTTCTAAATCCGCGGGTTTTCCTGGACCGGAACTGCGGTTGACGCAATCAGCCGGAATTCGCTAACTTGCCGCTTGGGAAAAAAGGATTTTTTCTACTTGTTGCAAGGAAGAGGAAATGACGGCTCTGGGACAGTCTTTACTGGGTACTGTAGGTTCGGTGGTTTCTTATGTCATCGCCGATACGATGACCCTCCTTCGGCAGCCGTTTCCTAAGACCGTTCGGATCGAAACGACAAACCATTGCCAAGCGGATTGCGTGTTCTGTCCGCGTTCGACCATTGGTCGGGCCAAAGGGAATATGAAGCAAGACCTATTCGAGAAGGTCGTGCAGCAATGTGTACAGGGCGGGGTTCGCCTCCTTCATTTGCACGGTTATGGAGAACCGTTGATCGACAAGCAATTGCCGGATCGTATCCGTTATTGTAAAGAGGCCGGGATTCCCAAGGTAAAGATATTCACTAACGGCGATCTATTGCGCGGCGAGGTCGCTCAGCGACTTCTCAACTGCGGATTGGATGAAATCAAAATCAGCATCGATGGTTCTGATGGCGAAGAGTTCAATAAACTTCGAATTGGCCTGAACCATGCGAAGGTTTTGGACAACGTGCGAGATTTTCGACGTTTGCGGGATGAAGCTGGCACCACCAAGCCAGTGATCGTTGCCGCAACATGCCAGACATCCAATCGTCAGCAGACGGAGAAGATGCTCAATGGCGTCGTTGACCGAATCGACTTTACCCATATCCATAATTGGGGTGGTGCACTTGGAGATGCTGAGGCACAAAAGGTCCGCAAGCCATGCGATCGACTGTGGCGTACGATGACTGTCCTGGTCAACGGTGACATCGCTTTGTGCTGCCTAGACTACAGTGGCAAGGAAGTCTTGGGTAATGTCAACGACAGTCCCATGATCGATATCTGGAACAATGCTCGTTACAACGAACTTCGGACACTTCATCGCGAAAGTCGTCAGAGCGAAATTCCATTGTGCAGCAATTGCACCAAGTGCTTCTTCTAAGCAACTCATGCCGAAACGCATTCTCATTGTCCGATTGTCCGCGGTTGGGGACACGATTCTCAATCTCCCCATCGCTTGTGCATTGCGTCGGCATTTGCCCGATGCTGAAATTGGATGGGTCGTTGGCCGCGGAGCATCGGGTCTGCTCGAGGGGCACCCGTGCGTGGATCAGGTATTCATCCTCGGCTCTGGGGCGACTCGATCGCCACGATCGTTTCTGAGTTTCGTGAGAGGCTTGAGGGATTGGAGACCCGACGTCGTGATCGACGCCCAGGGGCTGACCAAAAGCTCCATACTTGGATGGCTCTCTGGCGCGAGACAACGCATCGGTCTTGCGAAGTCGGAATTTGAGGGGCGTGAGCTCAGTGCTTGGATCAATAACACAATCGTCAAACCCCATACGACCCATGTCATTGACCGCGGCCTGGAACTGCTCCGCCCTCTTGGCATCGACACATCAGAAATCGAGTATCGTCTGCCGAGATCGCCCAAACTCCGCGAGCAGGTGGCTGCTCAGGCGGCAGAGTTGGGCTGGCAATCGCCAGGAGCGATCATCAACGTCGGCGCAGGTTGGGAGTCCAAGATCTGGCCTAACGAACGTTATGCGGCGATCGCTCGTCATCTCGCCGACAACTGGAATTTACGCAGTTGCATAGCATGGGGAGGTCCCAAGGAAAAAGCTGCTGCGGAGGAGGTGGTCGCCATGTCCGAAGGTGCGGCGATTCTTGCTCCTTCGACGAAGCTTCCCGAACTTGCCGAATGGATTCGCCACGCTCGACTATTCATTGGCTCCGATACCGGACCGATGCACCTGGCATGCGCCCTGGGTATTCCGACCATAGGCTTGATAGGGCCTATGCCGGTTGAACGGGTCGGACCGCGGGGCCCCGGGCAAATCGCCATCCAGCGCCTCACCCTACCTGAATCCCAACGCCATCGACGAAAAACCGAGTGCGGTCCAATGTTGTCGATCGAGGTTGCCGGAGTCGCAAGGGCTTGCGACTCTCTATTACCAGCAATCCAGCAACAGGGAATGGCGGCCTAAGCCGTCAGAGTTGCTGCTGTCTCTCTGTTATTTTCTACTCGCCGAGAAACCGTCTGGGAGTCACTCGACCTGTTAAGTTTAATACCATTTCAGCACGAGAAGCTGTAGCGGTTGCGAAAGAGGTCCGGTTGTATCGAACGAAACGGTTAAAGCCATGAGACGGCCTCTGAAATAGGAATAAATCTTCAGAAAGTGATGATGCCTCAATTCGGCATGCAGGCAAACCGATGCTATGGTTACGAGTCCGCGTTCCAGTGAGTGTCTGATCAACCTCCGTGGGTTCCGGATGAACCAGAAATGTTTCATGGAAACTTACACAGTTGCCCCCCAGGTCGCCGGACTATGGGTGGAGCCGAGGGTGTCCACTTACGACACAAGGGAGAATAACTTAGCATGACACGCGTCAATACTAACGTCGGTTCGTTGATCGCTCAAACCCGACTCAACCGTACGCAAGACCAATTGCAAACCTCGCTCACCCGATTGAGCACCGGTCTCCGAATCAATAGCGGTAAGGACGACCCGGCAGGTTTGATCGCCAGTGAATCGCTGCGTAGCGATATTACGGCGATCAACAAAGCTTTGTCAAACACGCAGCGAGCCGGACAAATCATCGCGACCGCTGACTCGGCTCTTGGCCAGGTTAGCTCGCTCCTTAACGATATGCGCGGTTTGATCACGGAAGCTGCGAACAATGGTGCGTTGAGCGACAATGAAATCGCCGCTAACCAGTTGCAGCTCGACGCTTCGCTCGAAGCGATTAACCGAGTCTCTCAGTCGGCAACGTTCCAAGGTCGAAAACTGCTGGATGGAAGCTTGGACTTCTTGACTTCTGGAACATCAAACTTCAATAAGTTGTCGGATGTCAGAATCAATCAAGCCAACCTCGGAAGTAGTGGATCGGTTTCTGTGAGTGTCAACGTGGCTACAGCAGCGACCAAAGCTAGCTTGACGCTTAACGTTCCCGCCTCCACACAAGCTGCAAATGCCAAAGCTGACTTGGTCGTAACCAACGCAGCGGCTCAAGCGACCGGAACGGTCAACGTTGGGGCCGAGAGCTTTACCATCACCGCAGTGGCCGGACAGGATGCGGATGGTCTCGAAGGGAACGCCTTCAACACGGTGAACATCACCTATGGAGCGGGCTCTGCCAGTGCTACGTATGATGCAGCGTCGAACACTTTAAATGTTAGCTTGACGCAAGCCTCCGGCACAGCGACAGTTACGAATCTTAAGAATGCGATCACAGCGGGAGGCGACTTCACAGTCTCCGGTGGTACGGGCAGCAACACCATTACCGGAAACGGTACCGCTACGATGTCCGGTGGACGCGATGCGGGCAGCTCAACGATTTCTGTGGTCTCTGACACTTCGGGTACTGCAGCGAACGGTGTGACGGTTACGTTGTCAGAAGATAACTCCATCACGAACAACACCGCCGAAGCGGCAATCGTCGGAGGAAATATCGAGGTCAAGGTGAAAGGAACCGTTTCCCGCTCTGCGATCGCGTCGGCAATCAACAACCTGTCTGGTTACAGTGCGTCGATCACGGCATCCTCGGGAGATCAGTCCTACATCCAAGCGTCAGATACCCCTCCGGGAGCGTCAACGCTGGGCGGGGGTGGTGCGGCTTCGGGGGGATTGACACAAGACGTTGTGTTCCAGCTCGCAGGTAAAGCCGGTTCAGAAGTTATCAACTTAAAGGCAGGCTCTTCGGTATCGAATCTGGCTGCAGCAGTCAACTTGGTCAAGGATTCGACCGGGGTTGAGGCAACCGTTGATGGAAATGACGTTGAACTGACTTCGACGTTGTATGGCTCATCCGCCTTCGTCAACCTAGAAGTCATCAATGAAGCGACAGGTGGAACCATCACTTCGAATTTGGGTGGTGCGTCCAAGGGTCGCGACACCGGTTCGGACATTGTCGCTACGGTCAACGGACTCGCAGCCAAGGGTGATGGTAACGTTCTTTCAATCAACACTTCGACTCTATCGTTCAGCACGAGTGTCGAAGCAGCCTACACAGGTGCATCGACCTTTAATATCACTGGTGGCGGGGCATTGTTCCAACTGGGACCGAGCGTTGTCAGCAGCCAGCAAGCTCGCTTGGGGATCGCATCGGTGAATACCGCGTCCTTGGGCGGAACCAACGGTCGCCTGTACCAACTCGGCAGCGGTGAAACGTTCAACTTGAAAACCGACTCTGCCGGTGCCGCGAAGGTCATCAACGAAGTCATCGATAAGGTTGCAAGCCTTCGCGGTAGACTCGGTGCGTTCCAGCGAACGACATTGGAAAGCAACTCGGTCTCCTTGAGCGATACGCTCTCCAACCTGACCGAGGCCGAGAGCTCGATCCGAGATGCGGACTTCGCGAAGGAAACTGCAGGTTTGACTCGGGCTCAGATCCTTGTTCAGTCCGGTACTGCGGTTCTCGGAATCGCCAACCAAAGCTCGCAGAGCGTTCTCGGTTTGCTCCGATAATCGCTCAGCACTCCAATATCCCACAGGATTTCCAAGCAGGCGTCTCGAGATCAACTCGGACGCCTGTTTTTGTTTGAGGATCAAGTTCTCCATTTCGTCCAGACGATAATCCAGGGATGGAAGACCGTTTGACAATCGCAACCCAACAGGTTTAGGGATTGCTAGCATGGGACGCATCCAATCGAGCACGGGCCTAGCAACAGGGATCGACATCGCCAAGACGGTCGACCAATTGATGTCCGTCTCGGCTCAGCCAAGAGTCCGTTTGGAGAATCGAGTCAAGGGCTTTCAGACTCAGCAGGTCGCCGTAAACGAACTCACGGCGATGGTAATCGCGGTGCAGCTTCAGGCCACGCGTTTGGGGAATGCGACCACTCTCGACAGCACGAGAGTGACTTCCAGCAAGAGCGATGTGTTATCCGCTACGGCGAGTGGCAACCCTGCGAGAGGAACGTACGTTCTGCAGTCCGTTCAAACTGCACAGGCATCGACGGCGACCAGCAATGCTTTCACAACTGCTACCGATGCCCTAGAAACCGGAAGTCTGGTAGTGCGAACGGGTGGGTTTGTCGACCGTCAAACGCGGCTCGATGAATTGCGGGGAGGTGCTGGAGTCTCTAGCGGTAAAATTCGGATCACGGATCGAGGGGGTGTCGTAGCCAACGTCGACTTGCGCTTCGCGACTACGATCGACGATGTGGTCAAGACCATCAACACCGCAACCAACAACCGGGTCACTGCCAAGGTTAGCGGCGATCGCATCGTACTAAGCGATACCACAGGGCTTACATCCAGCAATCTGATCGTTGAGGAACTGGGAGAAGGACGAACCGCAACGGATCTGGGAATTTCCGGAATCAACGTCGCTTCCAATTCAGCGACAGGTGATGCTCTGATGAATCTCTCGAGCACAACACGATTGTCTAGTCTTCGCGACCAAGCAGGTATCGCATTTCGAGCGGGTACAGACATGTCGGTAACGCTGAGGGATGGCAGCACACTGACCGTCGACGCGAACAGCAGCACGGCACCGACCACAGTCGGCCAATTGATTACTGCGATCAACGCGGTTGATTCCAGCAAACTGGAAGCACGAATCTCAACCAACGGAAAATCCATTGAATTGGTCGACAAGACTTCCGGCGGGACTACTTTCGCAGCTTCTGGAAACTTGGCAGATCAGTTAGGGCTCACCAGCGCAACGGCGGTTAGCGGAGTGCTGACGGGTGCCAGAGTCGTGAACAGTCTTGGGGGGCCGCTTCTTTCGTCGTTGAAAGGCGGTTCGGGTGTTGGCACCGCCAGTTCGATTTCGATCACGAATCGTGCTGGTGTCGCCACCTCGATCAATCTTGCGAGTAGCGAAAGCCTCCGAGACGTTGTCGATGCGATCAACAGCGCAGGGGCTGGCGTGACTGCATCGCTCAACCGATCGAAGACTGGGATCGCCATCCAAGATGTTACGGGATCTACTGCGAACAACCTGGTGATTTCCAACAACGATGCCAACAACACTGCTACGAAATTGCAATTGCAGGGCAGCTATTCCGCAAATACAGTCGATTCCGGTGCTTTGAATCTGCGTTATGTTAGCGAGGCGACCGATCTGTCAAAACTCAATCAGGGTCGTGGAGTCAGAACCGGCACTATCGATATCGTCAACTCCTTGGGTGAGAGGCGTTCGGTTGATATCGGCGCACTGACCAACAAAACGATCGGCGGAGTGATCGAGGCCATCAACGGGACTGGAATCGGCGTCCAAGCGGCACTCAACGAATCCGGAGACGGAATCGTCGTCAACGACACTTCCAACGGCAACGGCACATTTAATATTGCCGACCGCACTGGTAGTTCCGCAGCAAAAGATCTTGGAATCGCGGGTCAGGGTCAGTCCAAAGTCGTCGGTGGAAACACGGTCCGGCAAATCGAGGGATCTGGAACCTATCGTCTGAACGTCGGTAACACGCCAACGTTGACATCGTTGGTCGACTTGATCAATCAGGGTGAGGGGCCATTGACCGCTTCACTGTTGGTTGCGGGTTCTACAGCTCGAATCCTGTTCAACTCACGAGCCAGTGGCGAGGCGGGACGCATTGTGATCGACGGAAGCGATGTTGGAATCGATGCGACCACGACTTCTACGGGGCGCGATGCGATTGTGGCTATTAGCCCAACCGAATCGTCCGGCGGTACGATCATTCGTTCGTCGAGCAATACACTCGACAACGCAATTCGAGGTTTGTCGATACGCATCTCAGCAACCGACACCAATCCAGTCGAGTTGCGGGTGGAGAAAGACAACTCCAATATCGAAAAGAATCTTCAGTTGTTGGTGGATCAATTCAACAAGGTGCGAGACCGCTTGGGGGTGGTTGCAAGCTTTGATGCAGCGAGCGGCAAAACGGGCATCCTGTACGGGTCTAACGAAGTGCTGCGTATCGAACAAAGCTTGGCCCGGATGATCAATCAACCTGTCAATGGCACAGGCTCCTCGGTCCGCACGATGGAGCAACTGGGTTTGAGTCTTGACAATGAGGGTAAGCTTCGACTCAACACATCGAAACTCTCCCGTGCGATCGAAAACGATCCACAAGGTGTTGTTACGTTCTTGACGAAAGAAACCACCGGCTTCTCAGCGCGATCGAAAGAACTGCTCGAGAACCTTGTTGGAGTGGATAAGGGTGTATTGGTCAGCAGGAACGACACCCTCCAAAGACGGATCGAGGAAAGCAATCGCCGCATCGATTTCTTGAGCAACAAGCTCGATCGCGAGCGGGAACGCCTCCTGCGTCAATTCGTCGCTATGGAAGAAGCTGTCTCCAGAATTCGGGGCAGTTCCTCAGGTCTGGCTTCGCTTCAAGCTCTAGCAAGTCAGACGAACGCCTAGTTCGTGTCGCTCCCGGGTCCTTTAGTGGCGTTATCTTCGCCCGTACTGGAAACGCCTTTTTGATCATTGTTCAGCACGATGGTCTGCTCAAATGGTAGCGTTTTGGTCGATGGTGCTTTGATTTGGGAAACACTGGATGCTGTCTGGCTCAAAGGCGTCCTGGACGTGTGCCGAGTATTAGCATCCCGTTCGTGACGACTCCACCATGCGTCGGCATCGCTTAGGCTCCATGCATCTGTATTGATCAATTTATGAAGCCTCGCTGCCAGTTCGCGAGCGGTTTGCGGTCGCTTGGCTCGATTCTTTTCAAGGCACGCCAGTATCGTATGCTCAAGGTCTGGATCCACCGGTCGACCGGTTCGTTGCGAGGGAGTGAGGGGAACCGCGTCGATATGTTGCTGACATAACTCTGCGAGGTTTTTTGCTTCAAAAACTGGCTCGCCCGTCAGAAGGAAATAACCTACGGCTCCGACCGCGTACAGATCACTTCTCGCATCCACCATATCAGGCGTTTGAATCGATTCGGGGGACATATACAACGGTGTGCCCGCCATGCCATCGTTCACTCCCGATCGCTTAGAATCGTCTACCGCGCGAACCAATCCGAAGTCGAGCAATTTAACAAAATCGGGCTCACCCCCTCGGCGATTGAGCATAATGTTGGCAGGCTTGATATCTCGATGGACCAATCCCATGGAATGAGCTTCGAATAGCGATCCGCATAATTGATCGATAATCCAAGCCACTCTCCCATCGGGCTGCGGTCCGTAGCGATTCACCAAGGCTTGCAAATCGATGCCATCGAGAAATTCCATGGCGTAATAGAAGACTCCCTCGGGAGTTCGTCCATAATCGTAGATTGCGACGGTGTGGGGATTATTGAGTTGGCACGTAATCTGAACTTCTTGCTCGAACCGTGCGATCGACGCTTCATTGACACGCTGAGTATGGAGCAATTTGACAGCAGCAGGGCGGCGCATCATTGCATGATACCCACGATAGACGATCCCCATCGCACCCTCGCCGAGAAGCTCTTCGAGCCGATATTGTCCGAGCTGTCGGGCCTCGATCGCCGCCTCCCTAGCTTCCCTTTGCAATCTTGCTACCACCAAGGTGAAGACAAAGATTGCTAACGTCGTGAGAGATAGCAGGATGAACAGCGCGTAAAATGCACGTTTCAGTATCGTCAGCGGTTCAAATGCTTCGTCATAATCGATCTCGGTAATGAGACCGAATTGGTAGTCATCCAGCCAGGTCCACGCAGACACAACAGGTGCGCCGCGATAATCGCGATAGCCATACAAATCGACACCGTCTTGTCCCGATACGGCACTCGCAAGAGCCTTGGTCAGAGGCATTTGAGCGCGCCGCATTTTGGGGCGATATCCGAGCAACATGTTACCCCCAGGATCGCGAACTTGGAGATTCAGAATCGAAGTCGTATCCTCACGATCGGGAATTAGCCCCAACAGGATTAGATCGCTTTCGAATCTTGAGTTCGTCAACATGGATCCCTCACGGTTGAATGCGTAGGATTCGCCGGTCTTTCCCATGCGTCCTTCATGCATCAAGAGTGTGAATTCGCGTTCCGGCTGAATGCGCAACGACAATGCAGCTACGACCTGTAGGTCATTGTCGCGAATCGGTACGCTAACAAACATGGTCGTGGTACCGGTTTGAATGCGGCCACGTTCGTCAGCGATGGGAACCATGCTGGGAAACGGCGGACAAACGGTTGCTTCGCCAGCGAAGACCTTCTTGAGCATTGTCTCGGCCTGCTCATACTTTCGACCAACCAATTCGGGTTGGGAGGCTGCTAGGATCTGGTTCGTTCGATCTGTGACGACGAAGCCAGAGTACTCGTGAATACTCATCGTTGGCCCGAGTGTTTTGGCGATTTGGGATCGCACGGATACCAATGGGTCTTTGCTAACTCGTTCCATTCCTTCGATATCGGTCACCGAGGAATCCTCGACGAGTCGGCCGATCAGGGTTCGGATCTCCTGGTCGTTGGCCAGAGTCATCGCGGTCGCTTCCTGCCGCGTCAACCATTTTTCAACGAGCACTCGTTGAAGATTCAATACCGTCTCAAGTTCCGACCGCAGATTATTCTCCATCGTGATCTGGATCGAATGCATGATCCAAAACCCGATGCCAGCGAGAAGCAACACCGCCAGCGTCGTCCAGACCCACAATTGTTTTCGGAACGCCAACCCAGTTTGTTTCAAGCGATGCCCTAGACTGGTCTTGCCGAAGGTCATGTGGGCTTGCGGATGATCCCGCTTGAATTTGCGTTTCTCGAACCACGCCGACAACCACTGCCACATAACGTAAGGTGCCTAAAGGGAAGGAAAGCGGAAAGAAAACGGGTGGATGTCGAGAGCCATTCAGTGTAATCCAGGTGGCCCTGGAAGCACCAAAACAATGGTTTTCATCGAGAAATTGGCTAACCACGCGCGTTACTCTCGGCCCAAACCGATCAGATAGCCGAGGATTGCCCCGATCAGAAGCGAGGGTGGTAGCACGATAGCGATCGTCAGAGCGATGAGCATGCCTCGAGAAATGCGACTCTTCTCGGGAGTAATGAGTTCCGTATTCGGTGGAGGAGGCATGCCACCCTGCGATTCTCCCACGTTCGTAAGGGAACCTCCTTCCCAAGTTCCCACCGCAGGGCTTCGTATCGCTCCGGTATCAAGCGAGGAGATCGAGGTCGGAGCCAATCGATCCTCGATCGGGGCTTCCATGCTAGGAGGATCAACCACAGGAGGTGGCGGAGCCAACCACGGTCCTCGCGTTGCCATCGAGGGTGCAAGTGGAATGCTATTGGCAACCCATACTTCCAAGCGAGCGGCTATCTCATCACAGGTCTGGACCCGTTTTTTGGAATCCTTTTCCATCATCTCGGCGATGATCTCGACGAACTCTTCACTTAGGTTGGGATTGAAGTTACGCGGATGCAATGGTGTCGCTTCCAAGTGACGACGAATTTTGGATGCGGTATCACCGCCTGGGAACGGGGCCTTGCCTGTAACCGCGTAATAAAGAGTGCAGCCCAGCGAATAGATATCGCTGACCGAATCGACCGAGAGAGGCGTTTGAATTTGCTCGGGGGACAGATAATCGGGAGTCCCAACGATCTTTCCTGCGAGCGGATCATCGGTGAGGTCGGCTGCGAAACCTGCGAGACCGACATCGGAAACCTTGGCAATGGAGTCAGGGGTCACCAGGATGTTTCCCGGCTTGACATCGCGATGCACCATCCCTTGTTTGTGTGCATAGCTGAGTCCCAACGCTGCCTGCATGATGATGCCTGCTGCGTGATCTTCGCTGAGAGGCCCTTGGGACTTGACGAGTTTTCGCAAATCCATGCCCGGGACATACTCCGTGACCAAATAGTGTACGCTACCATCCTGGCCTGCATCGTGGGCACGCACCAGATACGGACAATCCAGTTTGGCCTGCATTCGAATCTCTCGGATAAAGCCGGAGAGAGTCTCGGGATTCACACGATGCAAAGGGAGCACTTTGACAGCGCATTCACGTCCCATCACTTGGTGGACGGCTTTGAATACCTGGCCCATCCCTCCTTGGCCGATGAAGTCGGTGATGACATAAGGACCGAGCCGAAACTTGGTTTTACCATCGGCTAATTGGATCGCTTGGTACTCGGTGATCGCCCCCTGTTCCAACAGAATGTCACGCAGCAGCTGGTCCTCGGAGACACTCGCCTGTTTCGAGGCCATGCTTTGCTGGCGATGGCGCAATAATCGCAAGCAATAATCCCAGCGATCCTTGGGGATTAACCCGCTCGCGATGACTGCATTTTTGAAAATCGACTCGTCCATGGATTCAAATTGCAATTACTGCGGCAACGAGAAAATCCTAGAGCTAGAAAGAGGTTGCTTCTTCCTCTCATTATAGCCGACGGCGATCAAAAACTTCGAATGCCCGTCCGGTTTTCAGGTTTGCGGTGGTCGAAATTGCGTCCTCTGCTTATCCTTGAAGTTCCTTCCGGATGGCGCCGGATCTGGAAACGCCCAACGAAATCGCTGTTCTGAAATCCACCGACTGCAAAGTATGCCCAAGACTTTAGTGATAGGTGACATCCACGGTTGTCTCCAAGCGTTTGATGCGATTTTGCAGGCTGTGGACTTGCAACCCGAAGACACCCTGGTCACGGTCGGGGACTACGTGGATCGCGGTCCTGATTCCAAAGGTGTGATCGAAAGACTCATCCAACTTCGAGACCAAGTGAAATTGGTGCCTCTCCTGGGGAATCACGAAGAGATGATGCTCGACTCGCTCGATGGCAAGATCGCGCCCTATGGATGGTTTAACCACGGAGGGGTCCAAACCCTGGACAGTTATGGGTTCAGCGGCGACCCGAAAGTGATCCCAGCCTCCCACATGGAATTCCTGAGAGGGTTGGCCACGTACCACGAAACGGAAACTCATTTTATCGTTCATGCCAATTACGAACCTACCCTGCCGTTGAAAGAACAACCGAGCGACCTACTTCGTTGGGTCAAGCTGACTGAGCGGATGCCCGGACCTCACATCTCAGGAAAGCAAGCGGTAGTAGGGCATACGCATGATCGCGAAGGACAAATAATTCGCTCCCCACATTTGATTTGTATCGATACCTATTGCTATGGCGGACGCTGGCTGACCGCCATCGATCTCGAATCCAATGATGTTTGGCAAGCAACGCGCAACGGGGAGTTGATCACTTCGCCATGACAATCCGCTGACAAGCAATTAGACTGATGGTTCGATTCATCGCCACGTCGTGAGACGTTGCACATTCGCCGATCGCGAGAAACAGCTATGAAAAAACGGACTCCGCAGCGCTCTGCTGCCCCTTCCCTGCTCCAAGGAGAGCAACGCATCAACAAAATTTTAGCCGCGGCAGGCTTGGGTTCGCGCCGGCAAGTGGACGAACTGATCGAACAAGGCCGAGTGGAAATTGACGGAAAGGCGATCCAGCAAGTCGGTGTCAAGGTCAATCCAGATACATCAACGATCACTGTCGATGGAGAACCACTCCGCAAACATCGTCCGGTCTACTTCGCACTGCATAAACCGGAAGGAGTCCTGTGCACCAACCGAGATCCTCAAGGTCGTATGCGAGTGGTCGATATGGTGCCCAATCAGTTTCGACTCTTCCCCGTCGGTCGTTTGGACGCAAGCAGTACTGGGTTGATTCTCTTGACCAACGACGGCGAACTTGCCCAACGACTGACCCATCCTCGTCACGGTGTTCACAAGCGATACGCGGTCACTGTCGTCGGCCAAGTCGAACCCGACTCACTGCGACGTCTTCAACGAGGAATCCATCTCGCCGAAGGGCGGGCGAAGGTCGATCACGCGAAATTAAAGCGAGTACGCAAGGGTTGCACTGAATTGGAGATCACCCTGAGCGAAGGAAAGAATCGAGAGATACGTCGCGTTCTGGCCAGACTCGGGCATAAGGTCGTATCCCTGAAGCGAATCGGCATCGGCCCGCTAAAACTCGGCGAACTTCCCGAAGGTGCATATCGCCCGCTCGGAATGTCCGAAGTCGAATCGCTTTACAACGCCGTCGAAGCCATCAAACGCGAACGCAAACAGGAACGCAAAGAACGCAAGAAAGCCGGCGAAGGCAAACCGAACAAGCAAGCAATTCAAAAACAACAGCGTGCTCCGAAGTTCGACAACGCCGAATACGAGGAATCGGAATACGAGGAGAACGACATCGATGAACAGGAGTTCCTCGCCGAAGAAATCGAAGGCGATGAGATGCTCGAAGAGTCCGAAGAGGGAATTCTGGTCCGGGAAACAGACGGTGATGCAGGTCTCGATGACGACTGGATCCCACCGGTGAGCCAACGACTCGGTGCGGTCATTGGCGATGACGAATTCGCTTCCGAAAAGGAACCGCAACGACGCGCAAACCCGAAGCGAATCTTCAAACGAAAACCGGATGCACGCACCTCAGCGCCTGGGAAATCCGGTTCCGGCAAATTCCGCCCTGGGAGCACATCCAAGCCTTCTCAACCCGGCCGCAAGATGAAGCCGCGGGGCGAGAGGCCCTCATCGCGCGGAGGGGAGGGAGAATCCTTCGGCGTGCAACAGCGACCTTCACGCCCGAAAAAAGGGGGGAGAAAACTCCCTAGTGCTGGCAAACGCAAGCCCCGCAATTTCTCCGGTCAGAAGCCAAAACGCCGAGGAAAGTAGTTCCTACAAACCTATTTTCCCTTCGTTCCGACCCTTAATTCATTGGAATTTAGCCGTCATCGCGCTCGCCGTGATTGATTTCGGGGTCCTGATCAATGTAAACTTCAGGTGGTGCTGCGAAACGCATCGCAGCGTGCGTATCCGTATCGACATGGCCAATTCTAGGCAATCTGGTCATGGCTCGATCTGGCTCGTTTCGAAAGGAGGTGATTGGGTGAGTTCATTCTCTACTAGCCAAAGGGGTGAGGCGTCATAGACATGCCGGCGGGCTGCCCATGACAAGCAGCCTCGACCCCGCCTTGCATACAAGGAAACATGATTTCTGCGTTGCAAGTTTCATTTGACTGTTAACGAGCCCGGGTTCGCGGATCCTGCCAACCCGGGTTTTTTCTTTATCTCGTCTCGCCTGGGTAATCGCCAATCGCCATGTCGGATTACTGGATCGCCTTCGTTGCTGGAATCGTTGAGGGACTGACTGAGTTCCTGCCGGTCAGTTCCACTGCCCACATCGTGATCACCAACAAGTTACTAGGTGTCGACCTCAAGAGCCCTTTTTGGAAGATGTTTACGGTGGTGATTCAACTGGGGGCAATCCTTGCCGTCCTAGTCTACTTCCGAAGACGGCTCGCTGACTTCATCCGGTCCTTCCTCCATGAAAAATCCAACGCTCGTTGGCGTCACCCGATGGCTCTGGTGCTGTTGAGCTTCGTCGTGACCGCCATTCCATGCTTCTTGATGGACAAGTTCATCGCCGATCGCTTGGAAAGCCCCACCTCCATCGCTTGGGCATTGATCCTCGGGGGGATCGCGATGGTCGCGATCGATCGATCGTACTCGCAGAGAGCTACGACAGAGCGGATGGAGGACATGTCACTCAAACAAGCGATCGCGATCGGTACCGCACAGATTCTCGCGGCAACATTTCCTGGTACAAGTCGTTCGATGGCAACAATTGCCGGTGGTCAAGTGATGGGATTGTCTCGACCGGCAGCCCTCGAGTTTAGTTTCTTTTTATCCATCCCGGTCATGTTCTCAGCAGCTGGATTCAAGCTGCTTCAGTTCATTGCCAAAGAACCGGTACACATCGACTCGAACCAATGGATCACCTTGGGAATCGGGTTTGCAACGAGCTTCTTTGTTGCTTGGGGAGTCATCGCGTGGTTTATGCAATGGGTGAAATCGCATGGATTCCTCCCCTTTGCAATTTACCGTGTAGCCGCAGGGATCGGAGTCCTGATCTGGCTCACCCAATGAATGGGACTCGTCAGTGTTATCCCGGCGGTGGCTGAGCAGGAGGATTTCCTTGGGGCGGTGGCGGTGCGGGTTGTTGCGGAGCTCCTCCGAATGCACCGCCTCCGAATCCGGGCAGCGGAAGATTGGGAAACTGTGGCAGGTTCTGCTGCACCCCTTGTTGCATCTGCTGCATCCCTTGTTGCAATGGCCCAAGCTGTTTTTCGAGTGGGCCTAGCAGTTTATTAAGACCGCGATCGATTTGCTTCTGAGCCGCTCCCTGCAGAGCAGCAGCTGCGAGGTTCTGCGTCATGCCAGCCAGGCTACCCAAGTCCAATTGAGGGCGAGTCATGGTCCCTCGAATCGGTATTTGGAATTGTTGACCAGCGAGCGATTGCAAGGCAGGGGCCTTGTCGAGCCATTCCTTTTGAATGGGGACCGATGCAACCATTTCCAACGTGCCATCGATCCCCACGGAACCGGAGGTCCAAAGAGCGACGTCCCCCGCTTGAATTTGCAGGCCTCGATGCGCGACGCGACCGCGATCGACTTCGAAGCCGATGTTCTGTTCCGGCAATTGAAGCCAACTGGTCGGTTGCCCCCCACCATCGGTAGCACCCGCGCCCTTGCGCAGTGCCCGTATTTGCTGCACCAAGGCCAACAACTGATCGGCCAGTGGTCCAGGACCGACGGCGGCCCCGTGGACATGCACCTGACCAATCGCAGTTTGTTTGGTCCAATCCGAAGGGATGATTTCGGCTTTTGAAATATCGAGGCTGATGTTTCCTTGGACACTCGTAGCATCTGCCAGGAGAGGAGCCACATACTTCAACCAACGCTGACACATTTCTCGTGTGATAGCTACGTTTTCGACCACGCGTTCCTGCGATTGCCGTATCGTCAGCGGTTCACCCGCAAGATCGCCATCGAGGTTCCATCGAAGGGTTCCTTGGGAAACCGGAAAGGATGCCTTCGAAACAAATCGCCCATCTCGAACCTCGACGGGGATTTCTCCTTGGCCGATGTCGATACCGATGACGTTTGCACGATCCCAACCGATACTCGATGTCGCTTGCAACGATCGGGCCCAATGATCTGTCGGGTGCGAAGTCCACGCAAGATCCAGGGGTTGTGTTCGTTGACCTTCGATAGCGAGAAGTTCACCGATGTAAGGTCGCAGGCGCTGCGCCGCTGTGGCAGCATCGTAAGTGATGCTCCCTTCTGAGTCGATGGACGTCTGGCCGGCACGATGCTCGATTATCGCTTGGCCACCATACGCAAGCCACTCGGTTTGCACTTGCAACTTCGATATGTCCGTCTTCCCTTGAGGTATCGAATAATCTCCGTCAATGGTGAGTTTGGCTTGGGGCTCCTCCCACAACACTTCATCCTCTGCGCGTCCGCCGCCTGTGCTGACCAACTGCCCAGTTGGTCGTCGCCCCGGTTGGACCGCTCGTAATTGAATAGCATCGGAAACCAACTGCCAGCGGATCGTCTCAGGGTCAATCGTCCAATGCACTTGCCCCGTTACATCGCCCGTAACATTGAACGTACTGGGTTGCGGTGTTCCATTGGGGGAGTTCCACTGCACTGAAGACATCAAGCGATCGGGAGCGATACGGAATACAGCTTGGCCGTCGCGAGCGAGTGATTTGCCGGGTATAGCTGCATCCTGAGCTTGGAGTGCGAAGGACTCGGACTGAACCAGCAGAGAATCCACTTTCGTTCTCGCGATATCGCTGGTATCGAAGCGACCTGCGAACTTTCCGACCATGCGAGATTCCTGAACCGCCATATCGTCGGTGGATACTCGGAATGGTTCCAGGTTCCAATCCGCCTTGGTGATTTCGAAATGAGCGAGGTCGACACCTCCGTGAGCCTCCAAGTTGCATTTCCCGGCGATATCAACACCCGGATCGATCCCGCCGAACATCTGAGCGCGGCGTTGCCAACGTGCAAGTTCTCCTTGAAGCTTGATTTGCATGCTCGCGGGAGGAAGCTTTTGCTCGCCCGGTGCCGCGGCGGTTAAGGCCAAGGGTTCGAGCAAATGAACGCTGCAGGATTCTTCATTCGACTTCAGCTCCAGATGTGCGCGATCGACTTGAAGCAAGCTGAGTCCATCGAGACGGGATACCGAGGAGAACTCACCATCCCATGCAGGTTCGTCGATCTGATGCTTACCATGTGCAACTCGCAAAGGAGTTGTGCGAAGCGATCCACCAGATACCAAACGATTCCCCTCGTCGATTTTCCACGTAAGGGACCCCTGAGCCGATCCACTTAGACTGTCAAATGGCAACACAAACCATTGCGATAGTCGTTTCTCCATCTTGTCGAAATCAAGTTGAGCCGTTAGTCGTCCATCCCGCGGATCCCCCGAACCATCGATCATGCAGAACTCGGAATCGCAGTCCACGCGGAAACTGGGCAAATCGGATGATCCTCCTTGAACTTGGATGGCAGCTTTTAACGCCTGATCCCAGGCGATCGTATTCCCTTGTACCTTCGCTTGTAGTTTCCCAAGTTCGATCTGGCATGAGGCAGTCGGTGGGGATACTAAGCCGGAATCTGTCTTGGCAACGCGATGTTGGACCGCGCTGAGCGTGGCAACGCCTGCGAGCAATTCAACCTGATCTTGGGTTCGGATCAAGTCGGGAGCAACGCGACTCAATCGAGGCAAATCGACGCTCCCTTGCAAATCCAAGTCGGAATCCTCAAACCATGGTTTCGTCATGGTCGGTACTTGAATCGGCCATGCAAAATCGGCCTTCGCGAACATCGAACCGATATCACAATCCAACTTTGAACCCCGTGTGCTCAATCGATTGGGGGTCATGTGGATGTCGCCACTGAGCCTGATTTGCTCCAATTGAGCCCCACGAGCTCCAAGCAGCTCTGGTGCGATAACCTGAAGATTGTCGACCTGCGCCGTTTGAACATTGGCCATCATGGAATTCTGACTGGGAAACCCAACCTCGGCTTGGACCGTTGCCTGACCAACCACGCGGTCGATCGGTAGATCTGGCATCCGGCGTTTGATTAGGCTAACCCATTGCAATGGCATGCCCTGTGTGGCAATGCTCATGCGAAGCGACGACAAACCTGTCGTACCGGGCAAGCTAGTCGTCCCCGTCATGCCTTCATCATTCGCGGTCGATTGAGTACGGATGAGAAAACTGCCACCCACAGGAGATTCTCCAGGAAGCGCGTTGGTCTGAAGCAAGCGACCGACCAAAGTCATCGGTGGAAAGGGTTGCTCTGCCGTGGGCAACGGAAGATCAGCTTCCTCGAATTGAATCTCCCATGCGGTCAGGTCGACGCTATCTCTTGCATAGAGGACCGCATTGGCCAATCGTATTCTGCCCGTGAATGCGGATGTGCTGCCGTTCGGTGCGGGCTCGTCGGTCGGCGGGGATGCAACCAACCACGGCTTGAACGCCTCTTCGAGATTCGTGGTCCCAGGCTGCACGTCCAGCGCGATGGATGCGTCCCGGATTTCGACTGTCCCGAGGCTCTTGTAGTTCGTCATCAGCGAGACAAGAGATAACTGTGTATTCACCTCGCCGACCTGCACCAAATCGCTACCACCCTCGTCAATCAATCGCAGGCCGGTTACCGAGATCGGTCGAAACCAGCCTCCTTGGATAGACTTTAGGTCGATCCGCATCGGACTGATGCCAGCGTTGCGATTGATCATCGAGACCGCGAAATCGCGGTTTTGCAACAGCATCGGAACTCCGAAGAACAACGCGAGAAACAAACCACCGACGACGACGGCGATGATGTGCCGTTTCTTCCAACGTCGCGATCGTGTTTTCTGAAACCCGGCTTCCTTGGCAACTCGTCTCATGATTGGACTTCCTATCCTTTTCTATCCTAGTAAATGCCTGCATTTTTTTAGGATCAAGCCTCCAGTCTAGACTAGTTGCTCGATTCAGGTCGAGGTCATTCGTATCGATCTTCATTCGTATCGATCTTCATTCGAAGGATCGATCCTGCTATAGTGCGTTAACGACTTGTTGTTGATCACGATTTGTTATCTGCAAGTGGAGATGCAAGCATGGATGCCGCGTCCCGAACCGGTCTTCTGCTCCTGGTTTTTCTAAGCACTTTGTTTTTTGGTAGTCCAGGTAGGGCGCAGCAGCCCCCCGAACCCTCTCCGATCCCGGCCCCGAATCCGCTTCAGATATTTGCTCAGTGGGTCGGTCAGTGGATGGCAAAGCCACAGACAATCTCAGTTCGCTTTGCCATTCATGAGGTCACCAAGAATGATGCTGCGGCAGTCGCACCCTGCGGCCACAAGATGTGTGCTGGTGGAAAGTGCTATGAGGTTAAGGAGGGAGTCATCGAAGGAACGCCATGCGATGCTCCTCCCACGGGCGATGCTTCAACGAACGACGATTCGATAACGCCTGCGGAGGAAGAACCGATTATCGAAGTTCCTGCCGCCCCGCCTCTCCCGCCGAGCTACCAATTCACACAGCGATCTCCTATTGGCCGGGAGAACCCGCATCATACTGCAGCTATGGATTCCTTGCGTGCATCCCAGGTCAGTATCCCTGCATCCGTGCTCGTCTCCCTGCTGGTTGACCATGCTCGTAACGAGACTCAACTGGCGATGACGCGCGAATTGCTCGAAGAGCGAACCGCTTTCCTAGACCACATTCGCGAGTTGAGCGATCGCAATGCTCAATTGCAGTCGCAACTCGCAATCTCGCAGATTTACCTGGACTACCATGCGACCGCGAGCGCTCTCGAGACCCCTGATGGCTCTTCGGATGTGCGTAGCATCCAAGAGGACCTCTCCAATATTCGGAGGCAGATCGCATTGCTGAAGCGAAATCAACCCGTTCCCTTTGCTCCGAGCTACGTCGGTTCCGAGGGTACGAACGAGAACGCTTGGTCGCAGCCCTGGAGATCCTCGCGCCGCTCCCACTATGTGCCGATCGCTCCTCAGGGTGACAGCCCAGCGCAGGCTGCCCAAGATCCACAAAAGAACGTCAAGTAACGGTCCCAAGGTCGCGATACCTGCCTCTATGCAGTTACCTCTCATCGACTCGGTCACAGCCAAAATCGACGCGTTGCGTCAGCGTCTGCGTATTGTCCCGACCCGTTCGGTGCTT
Organism: Planctomycetota bacterium; assembly: GCA_018970165.1. Lineage (GTDB taxonomy): Bacteria > Planctomycetota > Planctomycetia > Pirellulales > Pirellulaceae > JBKCUI01. Next base: position 21,977 of record JAGWWZ010000082.1, read on the forward strand.
ATCGACGAGTGCTTGGGGCGGGTCCTAGGCCAAAGACTGTTTTCCTTTCGAGACAGTCCGGCCGTGGATGTGTCTGCGATGGACGGCTATGCACTTCGGTTGCAGGATGCCATCCTTGGCCGCATGTCGGTCCATGGTATTGCCAGCGCTGGAGCCAAGCCGTTGGTATGCCCCGCTGGGCAAGCGATCCGCATTTTCACGGGAGGTGCGGTGCCATTTGGAGCGGATTGCGTGGTTCCTCGAGAGCAGTGCATTGAGGAAACGAACAGCGTACAGATAACCGTTCCGGTGGATTCCATTCGAGACGGTCAACATATTCGTCGGCGCGGTGAGAATGGTCTTAAGGGAGCATTGATCCTGGAGCAAGGAACGCTCTTGAACGGGCCAGCGATCTCTTCCCTGGTTTCCTTGAGCCAGGAAGATCGCATCGAGGTCTTTGATCCCGTTCGCATCTCCATACTGAACACAGGCGATGAACTCGTTGACCTAGGCCAGCCCATTCAAGACTGGCAAATCCGGGATTCGAACGGACCATTACTTTCCACGATGCTTGCCAGTCAGGCATGGGCGCGAGCGCACCGCAAAAAAGTGCCCGACGACCCAGTGCAAATCCGCGCAGCCCTATCGCAAGCCCTCGCCGAATCGGATGCCGTGATCCTGACCGGGGGTGTTTCCATGGGGGATACCGACCATGTACCCAAATCGATTGTCGATTGCGGTGGCGAAGTGGTCTTTCACCGAGTTCCAATTCGACCGGGTAAGCCTCTCTTAGGCGCTGTTGGGCCGAAAGGGCAAGTGATTATGGGCTTGCCGGGCAACCCAGTGAGTGTCGCGGTTACATTCCGCAAATACGCTCTGCCGTTACTCCGCTATGTCTCCGGCATGCGAGGAGAGGAAATCGCGGTTCGAGTTCCTATCGTCTGCGATGACGCCAAGACACTCGAACTGATTTGGTTTCGGTTGGTGAAACTAGATGGGTCAGGAAACGCAATGGTTCTACCTTCCCAGGGCTCCGGAGATATCATCTCCCTCTCGAGCAGCGATGGCTTTGTGGAGATTCCGCCAGGGGTTCCATCCAAAGGTTCATTTCCCTTCTATCCCTGGACGGACGCCGTCGGTTCTATTTAGACGCATCCGAGAATCGAAAGGCTTTTCGAAGTAGATCCAAACTCTTCGGAATCGCGGTTCGATGATCCTCTTTCCCTTCGAACTCGAGCGATACCCAACCGCGGTAGTTATGGCGTCTCATGATGTCGCCGATCCGTTGGTAGTCCAAATCCAGTTCGTACCACTCTCCACCGCCGTAGTAGGTTTTGGTTTGCAACAGGACCGTTTTCGGGGCAAGTATCTCGAGCTTCTCGTATGGATTCTCCAAAAAATTGCCCGTGTCGAGTGTTACTTGCAGATAGGGAGAGTTGATCGCGTTCACGATGCGAAGCACACCCTCGGGGGTCAGGCCGAGCCCCCAATGATTCTCGAGCCCGAGAACCACGCCACACTTCTCCGCAGTTGGTAAACATTCCGCAAGTGCATCGATGACCCACGGGAATCCGTCTTCTTCGGTGAATCCGGGCAACGGAGGCTCGATACCGCGATTGGCCATCAGTTCGTCAAAGTTCTTGCTGGTTCCCCATCGACCTGTGTTGACTCGCATCGTGGGGATTCCGAGTTTGTAGCATAGTTCGATCTGACCGATCGTCAGTTCGATATTCATCCGTCGAACTTCGGGATCAGGGGATACGAACCCTTGGTGTGTAGACATTCCGTAGAGGGTCAATCCTGCGAGCAACGCTTTTCGTTTAAGCGCCTGACAGGCAGCATTGCTGAGCATCTCCGTTTGGGAGATTTGGTAGAGCAAAATCTCAACACCGTCGAACCCAACTTCCCCCGCATAGTCGATGCACTTGGAAACTTCTTTGAACTGGTCGTTCTTAAATCTCCACAGGGAATAGGTCGACAGACCGATCGGGTTCGTGGTGCGAGCCCCCGAACCGGCTTGATCGGCTTGGACGTGTGCACCGAAACGTGGAAACAGGGACGTTGCGGCAGCGGCACAACACAGTCTCTGAAAGTCGCGTCGAAACATGTTCAGGATCCTGCAGAGGTGGGAATCGTCGAAGAAGTCAGGAAGTTTCTCAACAGCTTCAGTCCAAGAGCCTGACTTTTCTCAGGGTGAAACTGCGTTGCCGCTAGATTACCACGCCGCACCGCAGCGCAGAACGGGTGACCATAGTTACTTTCAAGCCAGACGTCCTGTTGGCGATCTGGAATCGCATAGTAACTGTGGACGAAGTAGAAGTAGGACGAGTCAGGAATATCCTGCAGTAAATTTTCGTCAGACTGTCGATTCACGACTTGGTTCCAACCCATGTGCGGAACCTTAAGTCGCGAGTCGGCTGGAAAATCAAACCGAACCACTTTGCCAGGGAGAATGCGGAGCCCTTCGTATTCTCCTCCTTCATAGCTGACATCGAAAAGGAGTTGCAATCCGAGGCATATGCCCAGAAACGGGCGATTGTCTTCGACCCATTCACGGAGGAACCCAACCAGATCCCGCTGATGCAATTCATGAATCGCATCTCGAAAGGCACCCACCCCGGGCAGGATCAGGTGGGAAGCCG
>JAGWWZ010000083.1 GCA_018970165.1 Planctomycetota bacterium
CGGGGTTTAGGCCATGGGGGAGGATGGAGAAGCAGTAGGGGGGCAGTATTTCGTCAACGCAACAGCTACTTGCTCAACGTCTATGATGTTGAGTCTTCCGAAATGGAGGAAAGTAGCGATTATCCGGCGACGAGCACCGTTGTTTGCACATCGACAACGCGCTGCACACGATGGTTTAGGCTCGCTACGAAAATTCTGTGAGGAACTTTATGCAGACGGTACAACTTGTTTGGTTCAAGCGAGACTTGCGAGTTGCGGATCACCAAGCTTTAGCACAAGCTGCCAAGCTGGGTACCGTTCTCCCCCTCTACGTTTTTGAACCGGATCTATGGCGACAGCCTGAGATGGACCCAACCCATTTCCAGTTCGTATGCCAGTCACTGCAGCAACTCGACCGAGGATTGAATGATCTTGGACTTCGACTTCATTCGTTCACCGGCGATGTCGTTGAAGTCCTTCGAGGGCTCCAGTCCCAAGTTGTCATTGAGTCGGTGCATAGTCATGAAGAAACAGGCGGCAAATGGACTTATGACCGCGATCTGCGTGTGAAGGCTTGGCTGCAAGCGAGCGGAATACCCTGGTTCGAGTATCCACAGAATGGAGTGGTGCGAGGCCTGAGAAACCGGGATCGCTGGGCCGCGACTTGGAAGGAACGAATGAGTCAACCAATCGCGCCAACACCTGCGCGAATCGAGGGCTTTGTTCCGAAGTCCTCCACTCCGCTTCCCGCCACTCCGCTTCCCGAAGCCAACGATCTCCAGCTATCCCTCACCAAGGATGCCGATTGTCAGATCGGCGGGGAAAGCCAAGCCGCCGCCATGCTCAACTCGTTCTTGGAGACGCGAGGCTCTCAGTACCGGTCCGCTATGTCTAGCCCGATCACTGCACAGGAGCAATGCAGTCGTCTTAGCCCATACATTGCTTGGGGCTGCATCACCATCAAGCAGGTTTATCAAGCCGTTCGCGCTAAACAGATGGGGATCGCCGAAGCAAAGAACATGGGAGTAGCTTGCTCTCCTGCATTCAGCCGTTCCCTTTCGTCATTTCAATCGCGACTGTCGTGGCACTGCCACTTCATTCAAAAGCTCGATGATGAACCGGAATTGGAATTCAGAAACCTGTGCCGAGCCTACGATGGGATGCGCGAGGACGACTTTCGATCGGACCACTTCGAGCAGTGGTGCAGAGGTCTCACAGGCTTTCCGATGATCGATGCCTGCATGCGATACTTGCATCGACATCGTTGGATCAATTTTCGGATGCGGGCGATGCTGATGAGCTTCGCCGCTTACCATCTCTGGTTGCACTGGCGCGAACCGGCGCTGTTCCTGGCGAAATTTTTTCTTGACTTTGAACCCGGCATCCATTTTCCGCAGGTCCAGATGCAATCGGGGGTAACAGGCATCAATACGATTCGCATTTACTCACCCGTGAAGCAAGCCATGGATCAAGATCCCAACGGCGAGTTCGTCAGACGCTGGATCCCGGAGCTCGAACATGTTCCCAAGCCTTTCATCTTCGAACCATGGAAGATGAGTATCGATGACCAAACGCGATATCGCTGTCGCATCGGAGTCGATTATCCCGTACCCATTGTGGACCACCGAACTGCCGTAGCGTCAGCCAAGGACCGCATCTATACGTTGCGGCGATCGGAACAAGCGATCTCCGGGGCACAGCAGGTTTACGAGAAACACGGCAGTCGCAAGAACCGCGATCCGCTTCCTAAGAGACGCCCTCGATCAAGCCCCGAGTCGCAACTGTGGCTACCGGGCATGGAGGAGTAAGGGGCAAAGGGGCAAACAAAAAACACCGGCAACGCTCGGTCGCCGGTGTTTCGATTTCTAGTTTCGATTTTTTGGGATCGTTCGAGGAACTCCGCTCGCGGCTTGGGTATCAACCGATCGCAACGCGACGGAACGCAACGATTCCTGCTTGATCTGCAAACGCCTTAATGGCTGCTTCCACGGTCTTCGCTTCATCGAGCACAAAGAACTGGTTGAGCAGACATCGGTCTTGGTCCAAGAGGGTGTTGTCCGCGATAAATCGATCGATCTTGCCAGGAATAATCTTATCCCAGATCTTCTCAGGCTTTCCTTCGGACTGCAAGACCGCCTTGATCGTGTCTTCGGCGGCCTTCATGACTTCTGGCGTCAATTGCAATCGGCTAATGAATTGAGGAACCGTCTTAAGCGTTTTGCCCAAGCGTGCAAGATCCTCATTCTCGATCTTGATCCGATTCTGCATCGATTCGGTTTCCGAAGCGACAAACTGCGGGTCGAACTCGGAGTAGTGCAGAATCGACGGCTTCATCGCGGCGATATGCATCGCAACACCGCGGAAGAATTCGTCAGCCCCTGCCTTGCCCCCATCCTTGAAGGCGAGCAAGACACCGATCTTGCTGCCGGCGTGGATGTAGGTCGAGAGCTTGTCACCCGAAAGCCTATGCAGTTCGGATACGACGATTTTCTCCCCGGTCTTTCCGGTTTGATCTACAAGCTTTTCGGCAACGGTCATGCCATCGATGGTTAGAGCGTTCAATTGATCAACCGATTCGACGTTATTGTCGAGAGCCAGTTGAACCAACCGCTTCGCGAGATCGATGAAGCCTTCGTTCTTGGCCACGAAGTCGGTTTCGCAACAGAGTGCGAGAACAATGCCCGTGGTCTTATCGGAATTCAGGGCCGTCACGACGCATCCTTCGGTAGCGGCTTTGTCAGCTCGCTTCTCGGCGACCTTTTGGCCCTTCTTGCGGAGGTACTCGAGCGCACCATCGTAATCGCCGTTGGATTCCTGAAGCGCCTTCTTGCAGTCCATCAAACCTGCGCCGGTTTGCTTACGGAGTTCTGCGACGTCATTTGCTGAAATGGTAGACATGTGAGTCAGTCCTATGAAAAACGTTGTTGGATTTGCGTTCTGGTTCAATCAGGGATGGGACCTTCGTCGCCGTCACTGGGGAATCGACTAATCCAGAGCTTCTTTTTCCGCCATGGCAGCCATTTCGGATACTGTTTCCGATGGGGCCGCCGCTTGAGGGACAGTCTTCATCAGTTCCGGGTTCTCCGACTTGCCCGCAAGCACGGCATCGGCCAATTGCTTCACGATCAGGTCGATGGAGCGGATACCATCGTCGTTGCCTGGGATAGGTAGATCGACCTGAGTTGGATCGCAATCGGTATCGATCAAGGCCACGGTGGTGATTCCCAACGCCTTGGCTTCGCGAATTGCGTTCTTCTCCTTCTTTGGATCGATAATGACAAGGCATTCCGGGGTTCGGTTCAGGGTCCGGATACCGTTGAGGTTCCGATAGATCTTTCGATACTCTCGGTTGAGTGCCGACTGCATTTTCTTGGAGTAGCCGTTGATCGCATCGCTGTTGATGATCGATTCGAGTTCTTCCAAACGACCCATTCGGTCGCGGATGGTGCGGAAATTGGTCAAGCACCCGCCGAGCCATCGTTCGCTGACGAACGGCATTCCGCAGCGAGTCGCTTCGCGCTGGATCACTTCCGACGCTTGACGCTTGGTTCCTACAAACAGGACCAAGGAGCCACCGGAGGCTACCTGTTGAAGGTATTTTTTGGCTCGAAGCATACCGCGAAGAGTTTCGCGGATGTCGATGATGTGGATCAGGTTTTTGCGGCCGTAGATGTACGGCGCCATCTTCGGATTCCAGCGGCTGACTCGGTGTCCGAAGTGTGCACCCGCTTCGATCAACTTGCTAACCAGTTCATTTGCCATTCATGTGTTCCTTTGTCACTGGGGATATCCTCGCAATGCGACACATCGGCAGAATGTGTACGCACAGGCCCATTCACGGGGCCTTAAGCGATATCGCGGAAATCCTGATTTCTTTCTCGAGAGCGAATCCGTTCGGAGCACGATGCCCGACGCGTGGGCCTTTTCAGGAGGCGATTCGCTTTACCAATCAGAAGATTACAGCGAAACTTCCGGTTTCGTCAATCGGAAATGATCGGTCCCGAGCCCTTCAAAACCCTGAGCAGGTAAGCTTTTGCGGCCAGATAAAGCCCCGGCGCCTTGCTGGCCCTGGGCCCTGCAACGTTGAGAATCTTCACACGATGTTCATTTATCCAATCGTGAAGCCGCTTATCCGGGCCCGGTCGCTGGAGACGCACCAGGAGGACTGGGCGTGACAGTTGTTGGCAACAACTCCATGTCAAGAGAGTCCCGCCGCGAAGCGGATGATCGCTGGCATTGCTCTGGACGAGGATTAAGGTCGCGTCCGAGTCCTCGGCGTTTCGTCTCGTTCGCTCGGCGTAATCGGTTCCGCTGGTTTCCGTTAAACGGTATCGCATCGGGATGATGCCATCCTCTGCTTTTCGCCCTTTGGGACACCACCCCCGGTGCGGGATACCTAGTTCGATTGCAGCATCAAGCGCAGCCCGATCCACCCCGGTTTGGCCTCCGGAAACGATACACTCGACGAGATGGTGGTTGGGTGTTGGCATGGCATTCAGGAGGGGGATATCCTACAACGATCCACGTTGAAAAACACTCCGAAGCGTCATCTGTATTTCTGTTCGTCGGATAAAAGGGGACACCGTGAATGTGATTGAGAATCCTGTGCGGAGGGTCGCGATTGTCGGCGCGGGGTGGACCGGTCGCCAGATCGCGGGTCAGATGGCTGCCTTTGGCGTCGGCGTCACGCTGATCGATTCGGCACGATCTGCTTTGGAAGCCTCGAGAGACTGGATCCTAGCCCAACGTCCTCGATTTTGTGCCGAAGGATTTTGGCCCGAGATCGGCGAGTCCTTGCTCGACAACCGCCTCCGCTTTGCTATTCCCAGCGACCCGCTCGCGAATCAGTTTGACGATCCAGAAGGCGTGCCGGACCTGCTTCTCGAATCGGTTCCCGAACAAGCGTCACTCAAACGGCGAATCCTCAGGAACTATTCGATGGTTCTCCCGCCGAGCACCCTTATCGCATCGAACAGTTCCTACTTCACCCCGTCTACATTTTCCCCGCATATCGTAGCGCCCGAGCGATTCGCGCATTTCCATTTTCATGTGCCCATCTGGAGAGCGACGATTGTGGATATCGCCTCAGCACCCGAAACCGGTCAGGAAACGCGAGACCGGTTGATAGATCTGGCGGTCCGCATCGGGCAGACTCCGATCGTCAATCGCGTCGAGAATACCGGGTACGTATTCAACTTTATGCTCAAAGGACTCCTCCAATCGGCACTGCAACTGTTTGACCGAGGTGTGGTATCACCCGATGAGATCGACTTAGCCTGGCGCAAGGCAACCGGTATGCCCGTGGGCCCTTTTGGCATCATGGATCAAATCGGTTTGGATATTATGCAGCAGACGATGTCCAACGCTCGGTTTGTGGATGGCGACGAGGTTTGGGGGCCATTGTTGGAGCATGTAGAGAAGTTGGTCAATCAGGGGAAACTAGGGGTCAAAACGGGCTCAGGTTTCTTTGAATACCCTGACAAACAGTTGCCAGGGGGATGATCCGACAGTCGACGGAAAAACCCGGACGATTGAAGCTCTGACGGAAGCTCGATCTTTCATGTGGTCTCCGAATCGATTACGATTGAGACCGCTCTTAAACGACATGAAATGAGGTCTAAACCATGGTGTTGCAATTATTTCAGTATGGCTCGCGTTCATCGGCTCGTCTGGCTCGACAAGTTCTGGTTGCGTTGTCCTTTGCCATGACGCTTGGAGTCACGACCTATTCTCAAGAACGCTCGATTAGGGACCCGTTGGAATGGGTAGATCGATCGGGTGACTATCGAGTGGAAGCCCGATTTGTGAAGCTCGATGGAAACGCTGTCGTGATGAAGACCGTGGACGGACTCGATCTTCGGATCCCATTTGATCAATTGAGCAAGGAGAGCGTGGATCAAGCGAAAGCGATCGCAGCTGCCAAGAACTCCGGCAAATCGATGTTTACGCCTAAAGAGAGTTCCGGCGATTCGACTCCCAGTGACAGCTCAGACAGTAGCCCTTCGAGCATCTCTCTCGAAAATCTCGACGCGAAGAGCTTTGTTGCCAAAGTTGTGCGAGAACTGGAAAAGCGGAACATCACCGTGCTGTGGGATGCGATGCCTGCCAGCAAGCAAAAAGATATTGAAAAGATCATTGCCGCTTTTGCCACCCGGTTGGACCCTAAGTCCTTCGACATGTTGCGGAAAACACGCAACACGGCTCTTGATATCGCTCGCAAGCAGCAAAAATTCGTGATCGGTAGCTCCGTGTTCCAAATACCCTCTGATGTGAAGGAGAGCTTGAATGGCGCCTATCCGTACATGGTTGATTTTGTCGATGCGCTGATTACCAAAGAGCTATTCGATCCGAAACGCCTTCAAGCAGGAAACATGCGGAGTTTCATTGACGACTGGAAGAAAGGTCTCAACTCGAGCATCGAGAAACTTGCAACGACGCTACCGGAAGGAGATCCAGGTAGAGCGGCCCTTCTGGAGTCGAAAATCGATTACACACTCGAATCCAATTCGAGCGACACGGCGACCATGAAACTGCAGTCGCCCGCTGGACCTATGGGACCTGGGCAAGAGGTTTCGCTGGAATTGATACGTGCCGAAGGAAGGTGGATTCCGAAACAAATGGTTGACGGCTGGGAAAGCGGAGTGGGCCAAACACTGGCAGCAGTCAACACGATCAACGGCGAGCAGGTGCACCAGCAATTACAGGGATTTCTTTTCTTGCTCAACGCGCCCTTACAAACTCTCAAAAACGCGAAATCTCAAGAAGAGTTTGATAAGACCCTGATGGATATTGCCCAAGCATTCCAAGGCATGGCAGGGAATGTCCCCGGCGCTGCACCAGGTAGGTAAAGACTCTCGGCGCAAGGCATTGGCCGACCATCGGTGTAGCAGTGTCGTTAACCATATTGACCGAAATGGTGAATTTCACTACAAAACCATGCATGGCTCCGTAGCCAAGTGGCTAAGGCAGCGGATTGCAAATCCGCCATGCGTGGGTTCAACTCCCACCGGAGCCTCTTCAGTCAAACCTCGGGGGGCTAACTCCCGAGGTTTTTTCTTGCCTGCACAGTCTTTTCTTGTCCGCACAGTCTTTTCTTGCCCGCACATACAAGGAACGCAGCGTGAAAGCGGAGATCGTCATTCCTGCACGACTCGCATCGACCCGTCTTCCGGAAAAGCTACTCCTCGCCGAGACCGGTATGACCGTCTTAGAACATACCCACCGGTCAGCTTCGCTGTCTCAACGAGCCAGCAGTATCACGATCGCAGTCGATCACCCACGCCTAGCCGATGCCGCCCGCGCCTTCGGGGCCCAATTCCAAATGACAGACCCTAACGCCCAGTCGGGAACAGATCGTGTCGCTGAAGTTGCTCAGATGAAATCCGATGTCTCCATCTTCGTAAACGTTCAAGGGGACGAACCCGAAATCGAGGGAGCGAGTATCGACCTGGTGATCGCGTTGCTCGAACAGCATCGCGATGCTTCCGTGGCGACCCTCGCCACGCCTATTCGCGATCGAGCGAACTTGGAAGATCCAGCGTGCGTCAAGGTCGTTCGCTCGCATGATGGATTCGCCCTCTACTTCAGTCGCTCCGTAGTACCTCACCCACGATCTTGGCAGGATTCCATCCTCGGCGCCGATCCCACCGCTTTCCTACAACACATAGGCATTTACGCCTACCGACGAGAATTTCTTCTTTCATTGCAGGGTTTACCGCCAAGCCCCTTGGAGCAAATCGAAAAGCTGGAACAACTGCGTTTCCTTCAAGCAGGCCACCGCATCATTGTCGGCGTCATACCCCACGCGACTCGGGGCATCGATACTCGCGAGGACTACGATGCCTTCAAACGACGGTGCGAAGGTCAGGCGATTTGAATGGAGCAGCACCAATCCTACTGGCGTCTTGATGATTAATAAGCTTCGCTTGTTTTTTCAGAGCCCAGTACCATGTTATCCAGCCCGCGATCGCCAAACCGAGGAAGATCATATAAAGAATCGCGAACGGAAACAGTCCCCGCGCGAAATACAAGGGGATCGAAACAAGGTCGACGACGATCCAATAGGTCCAATTCGCATGGTATCGCTTGGCCAGCAAATACTGAGCGGTCAAACTTGCCGAAGCAATGAATGCATCGACCCACGGAGCCTGACCGTCCGTGAACTGTATCAAGAACCATGCTAGCCCAAACGTGCCGAGACCGGTCGCCATCAGCGATAAGACCCACCCGACCGCTGATAGAGTCTCAACTTGAATCTCCTCTCCTTTGGCTGCACCTTGCGTTTCATCTGTTGTCCGGCTTCGCGAAGCCAACCATGCCCACCACCCGTAAACTTGCAGAATTGCAAAAACAGCCTGCAATCCAGTCTCGGCATAAAGCTTCGCATCCCAAAGAACGATCCCCTGCAGAATCACTTGCCCGAGTCCAATCGGCCACGACCAATGATTCCGATAAACGAGCAATCCGACACACAGAACCCCTAGAATCGTTGCAGCAACCTCGAGGATAAACATGAAGCGATCTTGGCCTTCGTTTCAACATTGCAAAGAGGAAAGAACCAACAGCACAAGAGCAAGGAACTGCTAGGCTGAAGATGCGTGATTCTGATCGTATCACAGGATCTGCATCCTTGCCCACACGGGAGCGGGAAAAGGTTAAACTCAGGCTTGAGTCGCCTCGTTCATCTCCTGGATCGGATCCGCTATGTTTCGCGATTTCCTGAAACGTGTCTCTGCCGCCCCCACCAATCCATCTGCCAAAGTCGTCCCCAAGGAATTCGATATCGCGGAACTTTACCAAGGGCCCATCCAACTCGACGCTGTAGGCGCAAAAACCGAGTTGCCGCTCGATGAAAAGCTTCGGCAAGCTTACTTCTGGATCATCAATCACGCCATCATCAGCCCTTTTTACGACATCGAATACAACGAAGGTCCCCCTCAGACGTTTAAGTTTGGCGATCGGGCCAACGAAGTGGTGTTACCGTCCGGACAGAGCTACTGCAGTTTCGTCTTGATGCCCCTGCTCACCTTCGCGGTTCGAGCCAAGTGTCTTCTCGTCGGCGGCCCAGGACGCGGGAAAACGTCAAGCGCCGTGCTCATGGGTGTTATGGCTGGCTATTCTATTCGAGATGTTCGTCGGGCGATCCAAAAAGGTCAGCCGCAGATGACGATCGCCGACTTGCTCGGAAGCCCGCTGCCATCCGACCTGATCAAGGCTCAGAGCGTCGATCAAATCGGGATCGCGTGGCGCAAATGGCTCAGTATGCGAGTCAAAATCATCGATGAATACAATCGAATCCCCACCCGAACACAGTCGGCTCTCCTGACGTTGATGGCGGACAACTATGCGGAGCTTTACGACCAAACATTCGAGTGCCCAGACTCCGCGTGGTATCTGACTGCAAACGACGATGCAGGTGGAGGTACGTACCAAGTCATCGAAGCACTCCGCGATCGAATCGACATTGTGGTCAAGGCGCTTCACTTCAACTGTCGTTTTCTCAGCGATCTTCTCGACCGCATTGAAGGTGGTCTGCGTCCCGAGGAAATGGTCCCTTCGGAAATCATCTTCACGGAGGAAGAAAGCAACCGATTACACCGCGAGATTCGAGAACTACCCATCCCGGCAACTATCCTCCGCAGGCTCGAGTTCTTCGCGAGTCAGTTCGAGTACTGCGAAGTCGCCGCGACCCAATTCGAATACAAGACCAAAGACACCGTGAAACTATCGGCGATCGATTGGCATCAAGTCACCAGCCAAGAAACCGGCAAGGACAAACTGAAAGACATTGGATCCCAGACGAAAAATGGCATCTCGGTCCGCGCGATCATGACCACCCTATCGTTCGTCAAAGCGCTCGCCTACTTCCGGGGTTCCGCAGAGGTAAGTCTAGAAGATCTCCGCCAAATCCTTCCCTTCGTGCTGCATGACAAACTCGTGCAGGATCCGGATTGTCCGTTCTTCGAAACGGCGAATAATGCCTCCCTGCGAAGCGACAAAGTCACCTGGATTCGAACGATGTTCGACATGGCATGCGCTGAGTACGACCGTCTGCAACTCGACAAAGATGACGCCGTCACAAAATTGAGCGAGCAATTCGAGCACGGACTGGATGGTGTGAGTGAAGCCGAGGTTCGGAAGCGTCTCATCGAAATCGAGCGATTGCTGAAATCCTGGAGCGGATCGAGAAAATTTTACGGCTACATGTATGACGATGTGCTGAAACTGAAATACCTGCACCAAAGGTATGCGAACTATCTCCGATGGCTCAGTTGGAAACAGCAATAGAGTTGAGTATCCACAATGTCGGAAAAAGCAGCATTATCACCCATCGTCAAGGCACTGCTCGCAGAGTTGCGTGAGCGACTGAACGCCAAATATCGCCAACGGGTCGCGCTGGGGGCAAAGATCGACGGACCATCGTGGCTTCGATATGTCGAGCAGTACATCGCGCCGGTCGTCGAAGTGGTCCATGCCTCGAACCCTGATCGGAGCAAGGAAACGCTCCTAGCACTTTATGATGTCGGACTCGACCTTTCGGCCCTTGGCCACTTTAATGAAGTCGGTGGCTCGCTGCGAGTCATCGAACTGTGGCGCGATGCATTTCCCGCAATTGCTCCGATCGTATCCCTCAACCCGCGAATGGTCATCGGTAGCCTCAGCAACGCAGTACTCTACCTCAACCAGTGGTCCAGCAACAAAACCGAGTCTTGGCTTAACATGCTTCAGAGATTGGGGCCCGCATGTCAAAGTGCAGATCAACTATTGAATCTGGGTAAATTTCTCGGCTGGACTTCTGGGTTCGCCCACATGAGACAGGCTGCTCTGAAAATCGCTGATGCATTGCCTGCCGAATTGCTTTGCAGTACTCTCGCGATCCCAGGCAAAGTTGCAGAGAGCACGGTGCGCGATCTGATCCAAGAGTTAGCTACCAATCCATGGGCGAACTTGAGCGACCGGTCAGGGACTCCCACCATTACCGAAGTAAGGCGATGCGGTAATTTCCGAGGACTTGATGGAGAATTTCTTCGCCCTCCGAAAAGCTATTTGTCGGACGGAAGGATCCATATCACCGATGGCCACCAGCGATGGCAACTCCATGCGGACCGATTCGGCTATACGCTGTATCGTGTCGACAACCAAGACACGAGCAGCACTTCAAAAAACAGTCCGAGCATAGCGAGCGATGGCTCGATCAGGTGGGACACGCTGAAATCGTATCGACCCGATCTCTCGCAAAGTTCTAGCCAATCGTTCGACGGTACAACTCTGGCCGTAACGATCCCGACTTCGTACCACGTGTTCTTATTCGCCCGGCAGGCATCATGAAGACACATAAGGTTGCCGAAGCACTTAAAGCTATCCAGGATCGCTGGCTGCGCGCCTGGCCCGGAGCGCTTGCCGACTGGAGCCCATTCGTGCAACTGCACGAGCCAGCTTGGTGCTACACAATTGCGGACGAGAAACGGGAGCATCTGTCAGGCAGCTTTGCCATGATTCGGCTCAGGGATCATTCGATCGTGATCAGCATGCGACAGATCGAAGCAAACCAACTCGAGGACTTCGGGCCCGAGATCCTTGCCCATGAGATAGGGCACCATGTCTTGTGCCCCGGAGATCTCACCGATAACGCTCGCTTGATCGCACGAATACGACGCGGGTTGCCTAGCGTCGAGTCGTATGCTCCCTACATTGCGAATCTTTACGCGGATCTTCTCATCAACGACCGACTCCAAAGATCTTGTGGTAGACGCATGGACGAGGTTTACAAAAAGCTGCTCCCGAAAGATGCCAGCGGAAATCTGTGGCTGATGTACATGCGCATTTACGAGTCGCTTTGGAATCTGCCAGCGAAGTCGCTTACTTCCGAGGCTGTATCCTCAAGAGTCAATCAAGATGCACTGCTAGGGGCTCGTTTGATTCGAGCCTATGCCAAGGACTGGTTGAACGGTGCCGGACGTTTCGCATGCCTATGTCTTCCGTATGTGATCGAGGAGAAGGAAAGGAACAAAGAAGGCTGCCGCATCTGGTGCGATACTCTCCAAGCAGGCGAGGGGGGCCTGCCTAGCGGGCTTGCGGATATCGATGACGATGAACTCGACGGCAATATTCATCCGGCCGAAGACTCCGAACTGACCGGACTCGATCCTATCGATATGGGGGAACTTGAGAGAGCCGGCATCGGACGGGTGCGAGGAGAAGAGTCCGGAAGAAAGACTCTCAAGTCCTATCGCAGTCCGATCGAGTATGCTGAAATTCTTAAGGCGTCCGGAGTCAACCTCGGCGACCGGGAAATCGCAATCCAATACTATCGCGAACGTGCAGTCCCGCACTTGATCCCCTTCCCCGTAAAACCCGCTCCGACCGCAACCGACCCGATTCCCGAAGGGACAGATCTATGGGATCCCGGAACCGAAGTGGAACGGATCGATTGGCACAGCACCATGATGACCAGTCCGATTGTCATACCGGGTGTCACGACACGCGAACGGTTAACAGGCAACAGCCCAGGTCAAGATCCGGAAGCGACACCCTTCGATCTCTATCTCGGAGTCGATTGCAGTGGCTCGATGGGCGACCCGGCATTTTCGCTGTCTTATCCCGTGCTTGCTGGCGCAGTGATCAGCCTATCCGCACTGCGAGCGGGCGCCAGCGTCAAAGTAGTCTTATCGGGTGAGCCCGGAAGCACTGTCTCCACCGAAGGGTTCATTCGCGTCCAGCAAGAAGTGATGCGAACCATGGTCTCGTACCTGGGAACTGGCTACTCATTCGGAATTCATCGCCTCGCAGAAACATTTCACGAGCAAGCCAAGTTGCCTCGGCCTGTCCATATCCTGCTCGTCAGCGACTACGATATGTTCCAGATTTTGAACGACGAAGTTGGGGGGCAACTCGGTTGGGACGTCGCTCGAGAGGCCGTACAGCGATGCAAGGGGGGCGGAACCTACGTGTTGCAACTCCCTGGGTATCCCGAATCCACAGGGCAAACCCATGGTCCTCTGATCAAACGGATGCAGGAAGATGGATGGAACGTCCACCTGGTCAATTCGATGGATGAGCTTTTGGATTTCGCCAAACAGTTCAGTCGAACTCGCTACCACAATCGAGGGATGTAGCCATGAATAACGAGGGGCCATCGCTAGCCGCCATGACGCATCGACTCGCAGAGTGCCCGGAGGAATTCCTAAGTATCTGCGACGATGTCAGCGGCTCAACCTGTGTGATCGCGCTCCTAACCGACTTCTTTCGGCGGTTCGATGACCATCCCATGAGGATCGATGACCCATTCATTGCGAAACTCGGCTCAACGAAATTTACTGCCAACCATCAACGTCATCTCGGACTACTGAGCCTCGCTGTATGGCTTTTCTATGACCCTTGGTTTAGCGACCGCAAGGAATTCGCTGTATCGATGTGGAATCTCCTGACGGGGGATAACTTTCAATCGATCTCTGGGTTGCTCAAGCCGCGTACCGTGCTCAGCAATCCCGATCGCCGCGAGGAACTGGTGCGAGTGTGCCTCAGTGGCCTCGATCTTCGCCCCGCGGGTGAATCGATTCCTCAAGCTACCGACCGCTTGATGAGCCTCAACAGCATCGAACGAGAACGGATTTTGAAGGAGACTGCCGCAGCAGAGAAGCGGGCCCGTGAAGTTCGTGAAGCCATGGCACGCATCAAAGCCCAAGAATCTGTCAGCCGATATACCGAGTAACGCCCCCACTGGTGAACTCATGTACCCCGAGATTTCAGAGCAAGAACGGTTCCCGATCCTGACCCCTCGAGGTCGCACGTTTTTGCATCAGATGCGACAACATGCAGCGGCCCCCGTTTGGAATTGGCCCAACGGCGAGCAACTCGATGATCGAGGTTTAGAACGCGTCAAAAAATTCCAGCGAATACTTGCATCGCAACGCCGGTACACATCGCTCGATGAACCCGCTTGGCTCGAAGGCTTCGTCGAGCGTTGTGTCACCGAGGTTCCCTTCTATCGCAAACGAACGCCACAAGGAGTATCGTTCCAAGATATACCCACCTGCAATCGATCGGATCTCGCGCCGCGTGCTTGGGACTTTGTCCCCGACTCCGAACCGATCGATGAACTGGTCATTTTTTCCAGTAGCGGCACCACCGGCCAGCCGACTCGTACTCCACACCATCCGTACTCTGCTGCATGCGGTATACCGTTGATCGAATACGCGCTTCGCGAACTGCACGGCATTGCGATCCCTCACGGCGTCGATCAAGTAGCCATCACGAACTTCGTCGCCTATCCCAGCGCGTTTACGACTGCCATTGTGGTTGGATACCTCGGCGAGGCAGGATGCGTGCGAGTCAATCTCGATCCATCTGCATGGCGATCCCTCGCGCATCGGGAAACCTACATCAACACATGGAAAGCCCCGATCTGGCTCGGAGACCCCGTCGCCTACGGTGTCCTAGAGCAACTCGACATCGATCACACACCGCAAGCCATCGTATCGGGTATTCTGCACCTCTCACCAAGCTATGCCGACAAACTCGGACAACGTTATGGATGCCCCGTGCTTGATTTGTATGCGATGACCGAAGCGGGCATCATCGCCGCAGGAACGAGCGTCGGGCACCGTATCCTCGCTCATGATCTGTTCGTGGAGATTCTCGATGATGAAGATCGCCGCTGTCCACATGGCGTTCGAGGTGAAATCGCACTGACCGGTGGCCGCAATCCCTATCTGCCGCTTCTCCGATATCGAACGGGAGACCATGCCTCACTTAATCTCATCGACGGCCATCGAGTCCTCATAGAATTCGAAGGACGGCAACCTGTCGAGTATCGCTCCAGCGACGGTCGTAGCATCCACAGCATGGAATTGACGCGATTGATGCGACGATTTCCAGTGCATCGCTATCAAATGCAAGAGATTAGCCAGCACCGGTACGAGCTCCTCGTCCGTGGCGATCTCGATCGCGAGACATTCGAAAAGGAAGTCGCCCAACTATTCGGTAGGTCGACCACTGTCGTCTATGAAGAGTGAATCAGCCGAAACTTGGACAGGCATTGCGACCTCGTGCGATTGCGAATTGATAGCAAATGTGTTTTCTGTCCTGGCGTTGGCTCGTCGACATTGACCTCTTTTGCGCATCTTTGCTATACCCTCGCCCAACCAGATTTGCTCGCTCTAGCGGACACAGACAGATTCGCAGGGCGGCGGAATTCGAGATGGTCCAAGAGCCCATAATCGACGACGGGATAATCATTATGCTCATTTCGATCGTAGTTCCTGTGTACAACGAGCAGGATGTGATGCCTCACCTGTTCCACGCTCTTTCGGAGGTACTCTCACACATTGATCACGAGCATGAGATCATCATTGTCAATGACGGCAGTCGGGACGGGACTGCGGATTGGGTGCGACGGCATGCGGCCACCGATGATCGTATAAAGCTTGTGAATTTCAGTCGCAATTTCGGGCAACAAGCCGCGATGACTGCAGGGCTCGATTGTGCGCGAGGCGATGTCGTAGTTGTCATGGATTGCGATCTGCAAGACCCTCCGGAATTGCTGCAGCGGATGCTCGACAAATACAGCGAGGGCTATGACGTCGTATCATGTCGACGGATTAGCCGCGCTGGCGAGTCGTGGTTCAAGAAGAAGACAGCTTCCGTATTCTATGGCCTGATGCGCAAGGCGATCGACTCGCGTATCCCAGCCGAGGTCGGTGACTTTCGGCTCTTCAGCCGCAATGCAGTCGATGCGATTCGAGCGTTTCGAGAACAACACCGATTCATGCGAGGGCTTGTCGCATGGCTCGGTCTTCGCGAAGCATTCATCGAATTCGATCGCCCGGCTCGTGTAGCTGGCGAAACCAAGTACCCGGTTTCCAAATTGATCAAGCTCGCGTGGACGGCGATTTCGTCGTCATCGACCGTCCCTTTGCGAGCGTGCGTCTACGCAGGCTGGGCACTCCTGGCTTGCGGTCTTTTGGCGACTGTTGCGGTACCCCTGGCAGTCCTACAGTGGCTTCCATTATCCGTTGCAACCATGGGATGGACCGCGTTCCAATTATCACTCGCCGGTATCCAGCTCGTAGCCGTAGGCTTGATCGGAGATTACGTTGGTCGCATCTTTGAGGAGTCCAAACAACGGCCACTCTACATCGTTTCGGAGACCTGCAATGTCGAGATACCATCAGACAGCAGTCGATCGGTTTGGATGCTTGAACGCCCCCGCGTAACGGCACCTGGATCCGTTGAAGAACGAGACGGCAACATCCTCCGTATACCGACCCAGGCTCCGAGGCGGGCAGCTTAAATGGTGGATGCAACTTTTGCTTCATCTGTTGCGACTCGGGTTGCTCCCGATTCGACTCATGCGCCTGCCACCCGATGTGGGTCAACGTTTCGCGATATTGGGATTCTTCTTGCAGCAGCGATTTTGGTCCTGTTTTTGCAGTTGGGTAACAGTCGCTTTTGGGATCAAGACGAGGGCTATTACGCGACCGTCGCGCATGAAATGTACAAACGAGGTGATTGGATTGTGCCTACGTTCAACGAGCAGTTGTTCGCGCACAAGCCCCCGATGATGTTTTGGGGAATGCTGCTAGGATTCCATGCATTGGGTGTATCGGAGTTCTCGGCTCGGCTCCCTTCCGCAATCTTTGGGTTCGGCAGCGTCCTGCTCGTTTATTTTTTAGGGAGAAGAATTTTCGATCGCACTTCGGGACTGATCGCAGGTCTTGTGATGGCATCCTGTTTGATGTTCACCGTGGTCTCCCGATCTGCGACGGCAGATGCACATCTGACTTTCTTCGTGCTTCTCTCAATTTCACTTTGGAGCATCGACGCGCTGCGGGCGAAGCAGGTCGCGGCCAATCCGTCCGATCCGCCTAGGATTCGTCGGAGGATATGGGTGGCCATTTATGCAGCGATGGGGCTCGCGGTTTTGAGCAAAGGGCCGATCGGGCTTGCCTTTCCATTCACCATACTTGCGAGTGTTCATATACTCGAGCCTTGGCTCGTTGCCATGTCCGTACCTGCCGTTACGCGATCTCGCAATCGGCTTCAGATTGCGTGGCAGACATTCAATCTTGTCGCTATCGGTCGAGTTCTATGGGGCATGCGTCCGATCACGGGTGCAACAGTTCTTTGTTTGGTCTCCGGACCATGGTTCATAGCGATGGAGTGGCGGACAGGTGGCGGATTTCTCGGCGAGTTTCTCGGAGTCCATCATTTCCAGCGATTCTCCCAGCCCATGGATAATCACAGCGGTCCCGTCTATTACTACGTCATCGCTTGCTTAATCGGCTTATACCCTTGGAGTGCGTTTGCAATCCCAACGGCGTTGCGATGGTTTCGTCCCGAGGGCCGAAGTCACTGCGTGCGAGGATGGCTGCTGGTTAGCATGTGGATCGTTGTCTATCTGACTGTCTTCTCGCTAGGGAGTACCAAGTTACCAAACTACGTGATCCCTTCGTATCCTGCGTTTGCGATCATCATCGGATCGTACATGGCTTCTTGGTCAACGAGTCCGAGTCGATCGGAGTCGTGGTGGCAGAGTGTGGGCTGGATTTGCCTGATTCTAGTCGGCTTGCTCGTGTTCGCAGCTCCATTGATTTTGGCGTCGGGTCGTTCGGCGATTCAATCGCTCGATGGGTTGCAGTTCGATGAAGCCACGTGGCATACGGTGAGGTGGTTGAGTCTCCTGGGTGTGCCGCTGTTGATCGGAGGTGTGGTTGGCTTGCTATTGATTCGATGGCACCGAAGAACGGTTTTAATCCCGTGTTTTGCAGCAACGGCAGTCACGATGATGGTCCTGTTTTGGCAATTGTTAGTGCCGTTGGCCGACCGACACCAGACTCCGCAGGATATTGCATCGGCGCTGTCTGAGATACCTCGGGCCAAGGATGCACCCCCATCGATTGCAGTCTTGGGTTACTTCCGACCGAGCATGGTATTCTATGCGAATAACGCAGTCGATTTCCTGCCGGATTTGCCGACTCTTTTTGAGCGATTGAATCGTGAGCCGCGGCCGGTGATTGTTTTGAATGAGAAATCGCTGGAGCAGGTCCAGGACCATTTGCCCGATGGATATCGTGTGACTCAATCGCACGCAGAGTTTCCTAAACGCGGCAGAGTCTTGGTCCTCGAGCCAACCCTTCGCAGGTAGCCGACTCGCGCGGGCATTGCACGCAGATGGGATCAGCGTTATTGTTGAATAAACTGCGGGTGTAACTCAGTGGCTAGAGTGTTAGCTTCCCAAGCTGAAAGTCGAGGGTTCGAATCCCTTCACCCGCTTGAAAAAATGTGATGGCAAGCGAGCGAGTACACCAATGCCCGGTCACCTTCCATTGGTACAGCGACCATCGGGGCAGCTAACGTCGGGGCAGCGACGCGGTTGGTGCCTGATTTGCAACCGCTGGCTAGCGAACTGATCTTTGGGTTCGAGCACTTCTGTCCATGCCGAGTCGGCACAAGCTAGGGCTCAATCTGTAGTGGGTGCACGCGTGTAAATCTGCTCCGCTCGGTGGAACAAGATCCAACTGGTCAGGATATACTTGTCGTCCGATTCAGGCACGTTTCCTCGATGGGTGTGGGTGAAACCTGCGGGAGCGATCACCATGGTCCCCGAGGTTGGCTTGAACTTCCTGTCTTGATACAAGAACTCTGTCTCGCCACCCCTCTCTACATCGTTGAGATAGAACATAAATAGAAGAACGCGGTGTAGTGTCTCGGCGTTGGGGTCACGAGGATAGATTTCCGAATGCCAATAGTAGTAGCCACCAATGTTCCTCGCGTATTTCTGAACGTTAATCGCTCCCGGGCGGAATACTCGGAACAGATACGCGCCGAGTTCCGGATCGGTTGCTGCTTCCACATCAGCAGCGACTAAGGGCCTGATTTGCCCGGTAGTCGGATCTTGCAAAGTCAATGCGAAGGCGCTGGTGATCAGATGCGGATACTTGCGAATGTATAACAGCAGATGCCGCAACGTACCGTCGAGAATCTGACCATGCAGATCGTTCCATTCGCTGCGGCCTGTGATCGTAATGTCCGTGCTGTGCTTCTTGGATTTGTCAACACCATGACCAGTCCGTCCATCCGTTTTTCGGTCGCTGGTTTCGAAACGATGCATGATCTTTTTGCACAATGACGGGCTTAGGGCATTATCAAAGGTCTCAATAAAATCCGTCGTCATTCCTGATTTCGCCATCCGGGAGAGTAAATCGTTCGTGAGCCATGGTTTGCGCAGACCGTCCGGCAGACGATTGTAACAGGTTTGAATCGCAACGCGGTCGCGAACCGTCTGAATCTCGATAGGCCAGAAAAATCGAAATTCAAAGGGAGAATCTTCCTCGCTTCGCATTCCAACAACGTACGGATTGCTCTGTTACCTTACCCCCAGCAATTGCACTCCGCAGTACGTTGTACTACTCTAAACATCTCAAAATCGGTGTGCCGGGTTTCATGGAAGCTTGCGATGGAAGAACAAGTCGAACATTTTTGTCATCCGGAACAAGCCGAACAACACCTCCGTGGGTTCGAAAGGCTGATTGATACCTATCATCACTTTCTGATCAACCGGCTCAGGAAGCGTTTCTTTAGCAGCAACTTCGATCTCGACCGGCTGGAGGAATTTGCGCAACGAACTTGGGTCAAAGTTTGGGAACACCGCACGTCATTTTGTGCTAGGAATCCGCGGAATTTTCGATCCTGGTTGTTCACCATCGGTACTCGGGAAGTGCTGCAGGACTTCCGTAAGAAACGCCCCGGCGCAATGCCAGACGATTTCGATCAGCAAGACTCCGAGTCGATCCCTCCCGATCAGATGGTGATGGAACAGGAACAACGACTTTCACTTCATGATTCCATCGAACTCTCCGTTGGGGATGAAGATCTTCGTAAATGCTTGGATCGTCTCAAGATCGAAAGTCCAAAGTGTTTTGATGCGCTGGTATCGAAAATCCTAGATGACTCGGCCGAGGATGAAATTCTGATCAAATACCGCATCGATCGGCCAGCGCTATCCCGGCTTCGTTGGAAAGCAGCCCAGAAAATCAAAGACTGTATTGTCGGAGGTGCTTCATGACCTTCGATGACGAACAATTGTCAAACCTCTTGCCAGCACTCTGTCTCCCAGACGATCGTTCCGATTGGCCGACTTGGTTGGAACAGCAATTGATGGGATTCAACCTCCCGAAGCTTTGCAAGCAACTGGTGACACTCGGTGGCAAGCATCCGCCCCAACTGACCCTGTCGGAACTTCTCGGCAACCAGCGAGATCCAGTGCTCCAGCAAGGACTTTGCGGTCCATTATCCGCACAACAGATTCAGCGACTGATCCAAAATCCAGGTCTGCTGTTGGAACTCCAGTACCTTATCCTCGAAGAGGGGGGGGACTACTGGACCCGGGTTCGTCCCACCCCGGAAGTCTCCAAGTCATTAGAAACGGTGCGTGGGAGAGTGCTGTCGCAAATCCGGCCTAACACCGAACCCTCTTCGGCTGTCGATCAAGCCTTGAAGCCGGGCCTCTCCCTCGCGACCGAAGGGGGATCGCCCCCCGATCTTCGACGCTCCGAATCTCCGGAGAATAAAACGAAACGCGAAGGATCCTGGTACTGGATGGGAGCGATTCTTGCGACCGCTGCAGCGATCTTGTTGGTTGTCATGAATCCATTCCAGCAGCCGCAGGATCAAGGTGAATTCTTCGCGGCCGCGGAACTACGAGCCCCTGCGGAAACAGTCGATGCAACGCTCGCCCGGATCGCGGATCGGATCGAAAAGGATTGGAACCAAAAGCCGGTCACGGACAATGCGAGTTTGCTCAACCGCTTGATCACCTTTCGCGATTCCTGCGATTACTTGATCGATGGACGTCTCGATGCCTCGCTTCAAGGTCTACCCGACGCGAAATTGACCGACTTGAAAGAACGCTGTAAAAAGTGGAAGGGGCAAGCGGAAACGATGATCGCGGACCTTCAAAGCGAATCGCCTCCTGAGAACTTGAAAGAGAAAGCGGATGAACTGATGGGGCGACTCAAGAAGATTCTTCGCGACCCTGACGAACTCGGTAAACCGAAACCCGTTTAGGCCATCGAAGCCCAATCATGCGCTGCCTCACCTCCATCCGTCTGCTCCTAGGCTTCCTGTTCGCACATGCCCTGATCGTTGCCTGGTTCTCTCCTGAATGCGTTGCGCAGGAACGTCAATACGTTGGTGGCAAGCATTGAAGCTATTCAACCACAGTTCAAATCATCATGTTCACTCTACGGAATATGCTACGAGCGATTTGCCGGAGTCTTGCTTTTATTGCTCTTGCAAACGGTTCTTTTGTGCTTGGTCGAGAGCCTGAGTCTGGGCAGACACGCAATATCGGCGATCCGGCGGACTTCAGGCACTGGTTGGAAAATATGGTTTGGTACCATGGCTATTCGCGAGAGGAAATACTAGAGGTTACGGGCCTGCGATCGGGTGAACTCGAGGACGCGTTGAAACGTTATCGTATTTCTCCGAGCACACGGCCCTTGGCGGAGGTCGACCCGCCCATTTTTGTATTGCCTTATCCAGGTGGGCGTCATCCTCGAATTGGGTTCCTCGACGGTGCGATTGAGCCTCAGCGCGAGACTAAGCTCAGTATATTCACTCCTTGGGATCCTGCGAGCTACGTGGTATTGGATGCACCGGAGGCCCTTTGGTCTAATTTAGGGCTGACCTATCTCGCGCACACGCATATCGACACGGTTTGGGATAAACAGGGGATTCGATTGAAGCAATTGGAGTGGTTGCGCATGCCTGACGGAAGCTACTTTCTACGTCGGGAGTTACCAAACAAAATTGTCTATGAGTTATTGGCAATACCGCATCGCGATCACTTGGCGATTCGCATGTCGCTGACGAATGGTACGTCGGAGGTCCTCTCGGATTTACGAGTGCAGATGTGTGCAATGCTCAAGGGTTGCAGGGACTTCGATCAACAGACAAACGACAACAAGATTTTCCGTGGGTCATTAGCGGCTTGTCGTAATTCGGCAGGCAATCGTTGGGTGATTCTTGGTTTTGAGCCTAATCATCGCACATGGGGCAATGCCCCATGCCCTTGTCTGCACTCCGATCCGATATTTCCAGAGCTTGCGCCGGGCCAAACAGGAACAGTACATGGATGGTTGTCGTTTTATCAAGGGACAGAGATCGACAAGGAATTAGCGAAGATCGAAAAGCGATGGAATGCCGTCGACGAACAGTTGGTGCTTGGTCGGGTAGTGGATGATGAGACAGGGGAACCGATCGCAAGTCGGATGTATGTACAGAGCGACTCAGGGGAATGGTATTTTGCAGAGGGAGCAGGTCCCGAAGGGAGAACCATTCGTTATGAGAAGCAGAATTGGATTCGGCCGGAGTCGAATGAATTTCATACCAGTGTATCGGCACATCCATTTACATTGCGATTACCCCCAGGGAATTACATGGTGACTGTGGAGCGGGGGAAAGAGTATTTTCCTTGGACCAAGACGATTCGAGTTGGCTCGCAGATTCAGGAGTTGGAGATTCGATTGAAGCGATGGGTCGATATGGCAGCGCTGGGTTGGTACAGTGGCGATACGCATGTTCACACGACGGTCGAAAGATTGAAGGTTGCGATTGAGGCCGAGGATGTCAATGTGGCTCTGCCGATGGTGTATTGGACGACGCGCAACGATCGGACCGCGGAGTTTGGAGATCGTACGGATCCAGACGATGCGAGGTTACCGAGCGCGCTGATTGCGGTGGACGGGACGCATGTGATTTGGCCAAAGAACACCGAATGGGAGATCTTTAGTCTCGATGGTAAGTCCCATACGCTCGGGGCATTATTCGCCTTGAATCATCAGACTCCATTTGGAATGGGAATTCCGCCTGTAAAGCAAGTGATTGAGCAGGCGGATCGCGAGGGAGCGATTCTAGATCTAGATAAACACGATTGGCCGTTTGCATTGGTGTTGCCACCGTTGCTTGGAAATCGCTTGACGTATGAATTGGCAAATAACCACATGTGGAGAACGGAGTTTGCATTTAGCAAATGGACGACATCGGCACCTGATTGGATGGGATTGGGGGATGGGTTGGTTGGAGGTGAGAAGGAATGGATGGAGTATGTGCATCGCACTTATTGGACGTTATTGAATTGCGGGTATCGCTTGCAGCCTTCTGCGGGGACGGCATCGGGAGTGCATCCGGTGCCGGTCGGTTATGGTCGGGTTTATGTTCATTTACCGCACGGGTTTCATTATCGGGATTGGGTCGAGGGGTTGCGACAAGGGCGTTCGTTTGTAACAACGGGACCGATGGTGCGTTTAGAGCAAGAAGGAGATTGGCTGAGGGGATCAGTGCAAGCGGATGGACCGATCGATTCGTTGGAATGGATTGTGAACGGCAAGGTTCAACTGCAGGACGTTACACAGCAAGAACGCAGGCCGAACGGATCGAGTTCGATCGAATTTGGTCGAAGGGTGAGGTTTGAATCCACGAGTTGGGTGGCGGTACGGGTGTGGCAGAAATCAGAAACCGGTCGGTGGAGATTCGCGCATACGGCGCCGATCTGGTTTGACGTTTCCGGAAAGCCGCTGGTACCATCGGAACAAGAACGAGCGTATTTGATGGATCGCGTCGAGGGGGAATTGAAACGCAGTCGTGAGGTATTGTCCGCCGATGGAGTCTTGGAGTACGAGGAAGCGCTCGAAGCGTATCGTCGCTTGGTACCTGAAAAGTAACTCGCTTTTGCGGATAGCAAGTATTTCATCTCTAGTTCACACGGCTCACTGCGGCGCACGCTTTTTTGTTCGTGAAATTTGTCTCAGCCAGAGGGGAGTTTGGATTCCCTGAAGACTAAGATTGTCTATCAACACCGAAGGCCCATCTCCGAGACTACTCAGAGCTGGGCCTTTCGAGTGCAGGAACCGTTTGAGGGGTGAGTTGCTCAGTTTCCGGAGAGCAGTTCCGTCGGAGCTTTTTGGATGAAAGCATCGTCTGGAACCACCTGAACATCCGGCGTCGGTGCGACGATCACATCTACTTTTCGCTTGAGAACTCCCTCTTGCGTGGCGATCACCAGCTTGCCAGCGGTATCCTTGATCACACCAGCATTCGGCAAGCGAATCATGACGTAGTTAGGATCCCACTCAACCACTTCGCACTCCAAGGTTAAGGAGTTGACGATCAGGAAGACCCGTCCAGGTACTTGACCCAAAAAATTCGCTTTCAATCGCAGCACAGCTCCTTGGGGGATCTTGATTGCCTTCGGGGTAATGATCTCGGACGCCGGGAGAGCGACCGGGGCGATGACCACCGCCGAGGTAGCTTGTGAGGCGACGACGGTCTGGGAATGAACCACGGGCTGAACGACGGTTACCGGTTGACAAACATGCTGGGTAGTTCGGTACCTGTCGCATGCTTCCGTCGTATTGGATTGACCCGCTACCAAGGAAGTGGCAACCAACGATGCGATGACCAAAAATGTTTTTCTCATGTCTTTCGTCCCTTTGAGCAAT
>JAGWWZ010000084.1 GCA_018970165.1 Planctomycetota bacterium
GAACGGATCTTGTTGGTTCGACCTGGATTTATCGCCCCTGGGACGTTGCGGATTGGATTGAATCGCGATATCGCTTGGATGGTACCACCCGCCGGCCCGGTGCGAGTGGGATCGAAGAGTGGTCTCGGACATTGGCTTGCAGAAAATAGAGACCCCCTTGCGCAGAACCTTCAAATTGCTGAAATCCTTCAATGGTTGAAGCTGGGCTATGGCGTAAAAGTCATCGGCGAAGAGAGCTTCGCCTTGGAGGGAGAAAACGCGGAGCAGGTGATCTGCCATCATCTGAGAGGTACGTTGCGTTCCAACGGATCTCGCCCCTTGCCCGCGACCATCGATCTCTGGTCTGCCAAGGACAGTGGGCTTGTCGTACGCATCCAAGCCGTGTGGAATGCGCCGCGGCAGCCATTCGGGTTGAAGCGGATGGAACTTCGATGGATGGGTAGCCCAGTCGATCTACCTCCGAAATGGTATGATTACTCCACCTATTCAGAGGATCGAATGGTATTGGGATGGGAACTTCCTAGCGAAAAACCATCCCCCGCGAATCCAAAATGATCGGCGATTGAACATGAGAAGAACGAAAAAGGGAAACGGAAAAAGAATGTTTCGAGCACATGCTTCGTGGTTGCTTCCAATTATTCTCGTAGGTCTCGGCATCTCCAGTAGGCCAATGTACGGCGAGGACCGGGACAAGAAATCGGAGTCCACCTACGCGAGCCATGTCGCCTCGATCATTCACAACAAGTGCCTGAGCTGCCATCGCGCAGGGCAAGTCGGTCCGTTTCCTTTATCGACATACGAAGAAGTGTGTCGGCACTCCGAGACGATCGCTGTTGTGGTGAAAAGTGGTTACATGCCGCCATGGAAACCTGTCCATCACGACTTGCGATACAGCAATGACCGGAGTCTTTCGCCACCCGACAAAGAACGTTTGCTGGCTTGGATCGAGGCAGGCTGTCCGGAAGGCGACCGAGCGTCGATCCCAACTCCACCGGAGTTCCCGGCCGAGTGGGCGCTCGGAACCCCCGACATGATCCTGGAGATGACCGGCGATTTTGTGGTGCCTGCCGATGGACCGGATCTGTACCGATCCTTCGTATTTCCTCTCGCACTGCCCGAAGACGTGTGGGTCAAAGCCGTCGAACTTCGATCTGCTGCCTCCTCGTCGATGCATCACGCCCTCTTCTTCCTCGACGATACCGGAACCGCGAGACGGATGGATGGATCTGATGGCAAAGCAGGGATCGCAGGCATGGGATTCTTAGGAGGAGGCCTCGACGCGGGAGCACTCCTCGGAAAAGGAGCGGGGCCGCTGGGGCGTTTGGCGAACCGTTTGGGCAATCGAACGGGATCGGAGCAACCCAACCAGGAACGTCGAATCGATCAAGCCCTCGCCAGAGGTCTCGGCGGTTACGTACCAGGGACCATCCCCACTCCCTTGCCAGGTGATTATGCGATGCAGATCTCCCAAGGGAGCGATATTGTGATGCAAACCCACTTCCATCCGTCGGGTAAACCCGAGGTCGAACATGCGAAGCTCGGTTTGTACTTGGCGAAACAGCCGCCTTCCAAACAGTTAGTCAACATCCAAATCCCGCCGATGTTCGGCTTCGGAGCAGGCATTGATATTCCCGCGGGCCAGTCCGATTTTCAGATCGTCGATGAGTTTCGTTTGCCAATTGATGTGGATGCCATCGGCGTGGGTGGGCACGCCCACTATATCTGCAAGACCATGCGACTGACCGCCATCCTGCCGGATGGCAAGGAGATCCTACTGCTGGATATTGCGGACTGGGACCTCGATTGGCAGGACCGTTACTTCTTTGAGAACGCGGTTTCGCTCCCCGCAAAGAGCTTGCTCAGAACAGAAATCCATTACGACAACTCCAGCGGAAATCCTGAGAACCCGTATTCACCACCGCAGCGAATCCGCTGGGGACGTCAGTCCAATGATGAGATGGGCAGCATCACACTCACCGTCGTTGCCACCCAGGAATCCAAGCGGTCGGAGCTGCAGGACGCCGTGCGAGACCATTTTTCGAAAGCGATCGTCGAACGCTTCACTTCTGGAGAAGGATTGCAGCGGATGCTGATGCAGTTGGATGAAGATCGGGATGGAAAATTGCAGATGGAAGAAGTACCCCCTCGTATGTCAGGACCCATCTTTGGCATTCTGGACGCGGATCGCGACGGAGGCTTGGATGCGCAGGAGTTGCAAAAGGCAAGTGAAATGCTTCGCAACTTGCGTGGCGGTCTTCAGGGGAATCGACCATGAGCCGCTCCAAGATCGGCTGGAACGGCATCCTCGCCTTAGTAGCCTGCGTTCCGCTCGCAACGCAAGCGTGTTTTTCTCAGCAAGCGAGCGAACCGAAAGCAGATGATCCAAAAGCAATTCGTACCGAATCCGTACGATCGGTTTTGCGATGGCAAGATCTCGATGGTCGAGAGCGGCCGCTTGTTCCAGAGAGAGACGTGCGAGCGATTTGTATCATCTTCGTCTCCACCGATTGTCCGATCTCCAACTCCTACCAACCGGAACTGCAAAGGCTGCACCAACAGTATAAACCCGAGGGAATTGCGTTCGTGATGCTGCATGCGACCTCGGGAATCGAGCCCGAACGGATTCGCGAACACATCAAGAACTATGAAATCGCAATACCGGTGGGAATCGATGCGCATCAAGCCATCGCAAGGGATTTGCAAGCGACCACTATCCCCGAGGCCTTTGTCCTGTCTGCGGATGGTGAAACCGTTTGGTATCGCGGTCGAATCGATAACCTCTACGAAGCGTTCGGAAAGAAGCGGCCACGACCCACTAGCCAAGAATTGCGCGACGCATTGCACGCGATAGTCACGGGCCAGAAGGTTCCGATCGCATCTACCGATCCCGTAGGTTGTCGTTTGCGCATCGAACCTCGTCCCTAGCAATGCATGTTAACACTTAGTGCCGATGCTAGCTTACATTCACTGGATTGCATGCTCGCCAGCACGACGCCGGAGCGTCGTGCCACGATGGCGATTCTCGATATCAGCCGCAGGGAGGATTCCAAGATGGCGGGCGTGTTAGGGGAAGAGAAGATGAAAGACTTGGTTTCTGAATTCTGGCCAGTCCAACCAGAGCCAGGCTCGGTCGCTGACCAGCTGATCAAGAAGGATGAAGCTATCGGCATAGCCATCGGCGAGGCGAGAGGTGAGGCGAGAAAGGATTCCAGCCGGAAGATAGACCGGTTGCACCGTATGCCGGACTCAAATCGCATGGATTTACCTGTGGTTAGCGGTCGAACCGGGGGAATATCAGGAGGTTGCAGGTGACGAATCGTTTAACCCACCTACAATAAAGCCGAGTTGCGGATCCTTTATTTTCGTGGGGTTTTCGAGTGGCATCGCCATTGCTTCCAATTTTGTCTGGTTCAACCGGACCGGAGTCTGGTTCGTGTTCCACCGTTGGAACAACCGCATCTGGGAACGTTGTCTCCAGGTATTTGGATAACCTCGGGGAAAGGCAGCCGCATGGTCCGCTCGCGAAACTCCCTCTTCCC
Organism: Planctomycetota bacterium; assembly: GCA_018970165.1. Classification (GTDB taxonomy): domain Bacteria; phylum Planctomycetota; class Planctomycetia; order Pirellulales; family Pirellulaceae; genus JBKCUI01. The sequence continues at coordinate 3,540 of JAGWWZ010000084.1, forward strand.
ATGTCGATGGTAGAAGCCCGAGCTCGCGGATGGGACGAGATCGACGTCGTGTTCGTGACCGGCGATGCTTACATCGATCACCCGAGTTTCGCGATGTCGATTTTAGGTCGCGTGCTGGAAGCCGCTGGCTATCGCATCGGGATCGTCAGCCAGCCGAACTGGCATTCGTGCGAGGATTGGCAGCGGTTCGGACGACCACGGCTGTTCTTTGCCATCAGTGCTGGCAACATGGACAGCATGATCAACCACTACACCGCGAACAAAAAAGTGCGGAACGACGATGCGTATTCACCAGGAGGTCGCATCGGTCTGAGACCGGACCGTGCGACGCTCGCCTACTGCCAGCGCGCACGACAAGCATATAAAGGGGTGCCAGTGATCGCAGGAGGTGTCGAAGCCTCACTGCGACGGCTAGCCCATTACGATTACTGGAGCGACAAGGTTCGGCGCAGTATCTTGTTCGATAGCAAGGCGGACTTGGTTGGGTTCGGCATGGGCGAAAACTCCATCGTAGAGATCGCTCGCAGGTTGGAAGCTGGCGAGACGGTCAAAGATCTGCGCGACATGCGAGGTGTGGCGTATGCTCTCGGCGCGTCGGAGTCGATTCCAGAAGACGCACTGGAACTGCCTACCTACGAACAGGTCTGCAGCGACAAGGTCGCATTCTCCCTTGCTACTCGAATGATTCATAACGAGACCAATCCCCTGAACGCTAGGCGATTGGTGCAACGTCATGACAAGCAGGCGGTGGTTTGCAATGTCCCTGCGTTGCCCATCAGCCAGGAAGCCATGGACCGCATCTACGGTTTGCCGTACACCCGCAAGCCGCACCCGAGTTACACCGAGCCGATCCCGGCGTTCAACATGATCAAGAACTCGGTAACGATCATGCGAGGATGTTTTGGTGGTTGCACGTTTTGCTCGATCACCGCCCATCAAGGACGGGTTATTCAGTCTCGATCCAAGGAGTCGGTCCTCAACGAGATTCGCGAGATGACTAAGGATTCGGATTTCAAGGGAATCGTTAGCGATATCGGCGGGCCAACAGCCAACATGTACCAAATGCGTTGCACGCGCCCCGAGGTCGAGGCAATGTGCCGTCGTCAGTCGTGCGTGCATCCCAAGGTCTGCAAGTTGCTCGGAGTCGATCATACACCCGTGATTCAGCTAATGCGCGAAGCACGAAACGTCCCCGGGATCAAGAAGGTTCTGGTGGCTAGCGGCATCCGCATGGATTTAGCCCGTCAATCTCCCGAGTACATCGAGGAGTTGACTCAGCACCACGTTGGCGGCCATTTGAAAGTAGCTCCCGAACACGTCGATCCCGATGTGCTTTTCAAAATGCGGAAGCCCGCCAACGACGACTTCGAGTTCTTCACCGACAAGTTCAAAGATGCTTCGTCCAAAGCGGGCAAAAAGCAATACATCATTCCCTACTTCATCGCTTCGCACCCAGGCAGTTCCATCGAGTCGATGATCGAACTGGCGGTTTTTTTGAAGCGGAATGGTTACAAGCCGGATCAAGTGCAGGATTTCATTCCGGCTCCTCTCGATGTCGCCACCAGCATGTACTACACGGGATTGGATCCGTTCTCACTGAAAGAGGTCTACATCGCGAGGGCGCTACGCGATCGCAAGTCGCAACGTGCCTTGATGCAGTTCTTCAAACCAGAGAACTACTTCGAAGTGCGAGATGCGCTCCGTGAGGCGGGTCGATCGGATCTGATCGGAGAGGGTTGCGATTGCTTGATCCCATCAAAACCTCCCAAGGAAGCGATCGATCGGCGGCGCGACGATGCAAACAACCGCTTTCGAGGGGAGTATGTGCACACGATCCCCAATGCAGGGACGAACGCCAACTCCAAGTCTGACTCAGCAACCAAACCGAACGCCGCGTCGACAGATCAACCGGGAAACAAGAAGCGATCCAAGAAACAGCAACGCCAGCCTCGTTCATCGGGCAAGCAAACCGGCGTCGGATACCGACCAGGACGGCGAGTTTGATTCTTGGCTCGGAAAACTAAACCCGAAGCGTAAGTTCACGCGTCGGGTTGTGATATCGCTTGCAGAGCATCCGCAACATCTATGTGCAGCAGTCTGCCGTTGCAGTCGCTACTCTCACCCCTGCGCAGCACCTGGACGCAGCGAGATCGAATACAGGACAACGATCGATCCAATCGCTAGAAGTGACCAAGGAAACCACTCGGTCGGACGGAACACGCGGCTCGAACCCGCAGGCGTGGCTGCCAGCAAGTTTCCGAAGGCTTGCGATGCGGCCGAATCCTCATTTGTTTGCGAGACAAAGGTTGCACTATCGATTGCCAAGCACTCTAGGCCCAGGATGATCAGAACGATACCGATGGCCGAAAAAAAGGCTCGCCACATGGTCGCAGGTCGAATCATGATTCTTTCCGCTGTTGTTCGGGGTCACAAAGTTTTTTCGAGAGTGAGGATTTCCGAGAGTGAGGGCCCGAGCATGCCCTCTCCTCGCGGAATCGGCATCATGCTCGAGAAATCCCCACAAAACCTCTTTCTACTCATCGGAATCCTTGCGATTTCACGCTACTTTTCGGAAAAACACTTCTTTTCCAACCGTTCGGCCTGTGCCCTGTAAATCGAATGCGCAGCTATCGGGAGAGCGGACTGGGGACGGAACAGAACCGTCGGTGCCAAAAAAGGAGATGAGCATGTAAAAAGTCGCCGCAGAAGGTATCATTAGGGCGGTTTGTTTTGCTCACTGTACAGCGTTGATTCGTAAGTATTGAAAGGATCGTTTATATGCCAAAGAGAACACGTCGTGATTTTCTAGGAACGACATCGATGGCCGGTTTCGGCTACTTCGTCGCAGCCGGAAGCCAACCGGTTTGGAGTAACTCTGCCCTGGAAAGAATGAACGTTGCCAGTATCGGCGTGGGTGGCAAAGGGGGAAGCGACTCCGACAATGCTGCAGAGTTCGGAAACCCGATCGCTATCTGCGACGTCGATCGCAATACTTTGGAAGCGAAGGGAAATTCGTCGAAGTTCAAAAGCGCAGAACGATTCACGGATTACCGAGAACTGTTTGCTAAGCATGGCAAGAACATTGACATCTGCACCGTCAGCACTCCTGACCACATGCATGCTCCGGTGACTCTCGAAGCCATGCGATTAGGGATTAGCTGCTACACGCAAAAGCCACTGACTCGCACCATCTACGAAGCTCGCCTGCTCGCTCAGGTTGCCAAGGAGACAGGCGTTTCCACCCAGATGGGTAATCAAGGAACCGCACTCAGTTCCTCCCGCGAAGCGATCGCTCAGATTCAATCGGGTGTGTTGGGCACTCTCAAAGAAGTTTATGCGTGGTCCAACCGTCCCGTTTGGGCTCAAGGACCGAACCGCCGCATGGATCTGAAGAAGTTCGAAGAACAAGCGGTGGCAGAAGTCAAAGGCGAAGAACCCAATGCCAAGCCGGAAGAAATCGCCGAAATGGTGAAGAAACTGGTTTCCAAGAAGAAGGAAGAGATCGGCCGAGCACTCGAGCGACTCGATTGGAAGAGTTGGCTCGGCGTGGCTCCGCCTCGCGAATTCTGGCCTGGAATCTACCATTCATTCCAGCATCGTGGGTGGTGGGATTTCGGCACTGGTGCCTTGGGCGATATGGCTTGCCATCAATTGACGGTCCCGTTTGCATCGTGCGAACTCCAAGATCCTGTTTCGGTAGTTGCCAAGACCACCGGCCACGACTTCGACAGTTTCCCAGCAAGCTCGATCATCAAATTCGAGTTTCCTGAAACCAAGAATCGTCCGGCGATTCCGTTCTGGTGGTATGACCGACTAGGCAATAAGCCACCAGCGGAAGTCTTCGAGAAATGGGGAATCCAAAAGGTTTCCAACAGCGGTGTGTTGGTCGTCGGCGAGAAGGGTGCCTTCTACAGTTCCGACGACTACTGCGGGGTTTACGAACTTCGCGGAGTCGAGAAAGTCAAAGTTGACTACGAAGCCGCGGAAGACAAGGGCAAGGGGAACGACGTCAATAACATGTTCGAGTTGTTCCGAGCCAAGATGGCTGGCGATCCAATGATCGCAAAGTCGAACTTCATCAACCGCGCTGGTCCCCTCACCGAAACGATTCTGCTGGGGAACCTTGCCGTCTGGGCCGCAGCTAAGGGTGGGGCCAACGGCGAAATGGGCGAATGGGGCGAGAAGGTCGAATGGGATGCAAAGAATCTCAAGGTGACCAATTTGGCTTCGCTCAAGACACCGCGCGTTGCTGACTTGATCAAGCCAACGTATGCCCAAGGTTACCGATTGGACTAGTCGGTTGATACCACTCCCGACCTTGTTGATGAAAAACGACTTCCAGCAACACCGAATTCGGATTTGCTGGAAGTTTTTGTTTGACGGGCAGTCTAGAGCGAGATCCCTCGGGACACCGAAGCGCATCATCGATCCGTCGCTGTCCAAGTTACCTGCTTCGATTAGAATAACGTCGACGCGAAAACACGGATCAGCATCGACCGCAGAGAGAGGCTATTGAGTTATGAGTTTAGTGGCAAGCGTTCAACGAACATTCCGCACAGCGATCCTTGCAACATGTGCCGTTGCGATCGTTTACACCTTGGGGCTTTGCAACACCATTCTCGCTCAAGAGAACAAGACTGCGGCCGCTGACTCGGGACCCGCCTTGGCGGATGCAAAGGATGTCGCCGCTGCTCAGGATCGATTGAAGGCCTTGGGAAATACCGCCAAGGCAACTCTCGACGCGAGCGGAAAGCTGGTTGAGATTGTCATCCAGGACGGTTCGGAAGTGACGGCCGATGATATCGAATTGTTCGGTCGCCTCAAGGATCTGAAAAAGCTGCAAGTGTTCAATTGTCGCGATTTAAACGATGCCATGGTTTCGCAGTTGGTGGGGCTCAGCAAACTAGAAACTCTCGCCCTAACCAACACCGTGATCACTGATGAATCCGTGCAGACGATCGCAAAAGCATTCCCCGACCTCGTCGATTTGGATTTGTCATCCAACACGAACATGACAAGCTCCGTCATGAAAGTCATTACATCGATGACGAAGTTGCAGCGTTTGACTCTGATACAGAATCGTTTCAATGATCTGAGTGCGAGACGTCTAGCGAAATTGGAAGAACTGCGAGCACTCGACCTGCGCGGCAACATGGAAGCGGGCGATATGGCCCTCGAGGTAATCGGTAGCCTGCCCAAACTGACAGCGCTAAAGCATCGGAGTACCGCCGTAACCGACAATGGTCTTGAGCAATTGGCGAAGAGTCAAACGCTGAATTCGCTCCTGTTGCAGGATTTCGTTATTACCAGCGAATCGGGAAAACACCTCGCGAAACTGGATAAACTGACGTCGTTGGAAATCTTCCGATGTCAAGGATTTGGTACCGAAGGGGTGCTGGCGCTCAAAGGGATGAAGATCAACCGTCTCACGCTGCGAGATCTACCGAACATCAGCGACCCAGCACTCGAAGTGCTCACAGAGTTGCCTGCCTTAAAGCGATTGTATATCCACGAGATTGCATCGGTGAGCGACGACGGATTCAAGAACTTGCAGGGGGCAAAATCTCTCGAAGTCTTGGACCTGTGGAGTCTACCCAAGATGACGGACAAGACGGTGGACGTTATCGCAACACTCCCCAATCTGAAAGAGCTGTCGATCCGTGAAACGGGGGTCAGTGAGGCGTCGGTCGACAAAATACTTGCGATGCCAAAGTTGCAATCGTTGACCTTCAGGAACAACGGACCTCTGTCGAATGAGAACGCCGCAAAGCTCAAGGCGAAGAAATGGGCCAAGCTGGACCTCGGCTCGCCAGGTGCCAAGGACTCCGATTCGCAATAAGGGCTTCCCTCGCCAACTCAGCGGCATAACCATGCTCGCTCGAAAACGGGCAAAATCGTAAGGAAATGATGGCCTTATCGGCACAGTTCGCTTTTTGCTTTGAATTCAACCCATGACATTTCGGGGGGCCCGCACTACGATGGAGCACTCCTTTGCTTTGGTAGTTTTTCCCGAATGATTTTCTGAGATGACGAAAAAGAAATCGAACACCCTGGAAAGCTGGGTTGTTGGTTTGGTTTTGCCTGTTTTGGTGACCGTGATCGGGGTTGCCAGCTTCATGTTGCTCGGTACGCAGAAGCCGAAGCAAGTCAGTGAGGACCCGTCTGATCCTCGGGTTCAATTGGTGAAGATGCCGATCGCGGATGTCGACACGATTCGGCCCTTCACGGGCTTGGAAACACTCGACATCGCCGTTTCGGGAACCGTGGTTCCTTATCGTCAAATCACGCTCGCATCGGAAATCTCGGGACGCGTGGCGTTCAAGAGCGAGGATTGTCGCATTGGACGGTATGTTCATGAGGGGGATCTCCTCTTCAAGATCGATCCCAAAGACTACCAACTGGATGTCGAACGATTGACAGCGCTCCGCGAATCCGAGTACGCACAACAACATGAACTCGATCAGGAATTAGCCAACGCTAATCGCTCTTTGACCTTGGCCAACGAGGAACTAGCACTTCAAGAGAAGGAACTCACACGGATCGAATCGCTGGGTTCTGGGTTTGTAAGCGAGACCGAGGTGGCACAAACACGCCGCGCGCGAATCGCCGCTGCCAACCAAGTGGTCACGGTCCAAAATCAACTCCGTCTCCTTGAAACACGACGCACTCGTATTGAGCTTGCCGAACGACTAGCGAGTGCACAACTGGAGCAGGCCAAAGCGAATCTCGAGCGTACGGAAATCAAATCGCCGATCTCTGGGGTTATCATCAGTGAATCGGTACAGGAAGACTCCTTCGTTCAAAAAGGGGCTCCACTTTGCCTCATCGAAGACACGGATCAAGTTGAGGTGTCGTGCAATCTTCGGACCGATCAATTGCTGATGATCCTGGATCAATTGGGAGAGGGTTCTGGTGGCGATCCATCGTCACGCGTCGTGCGGTCTGCAAGTTACGAGCTACCGAAAACACCGGTTGAAATCTCCTACCGTTTAGCAGGTCGCGAGGACGTTGTTTATCAATGGAGCGGCCGGCTAAGTCGATATGAGGGCATCGGCCTCGATGCTCAGAGCCGAACGGTTCCTGTTCGCATCACTGTGGACAATCCACGCGATGTTCGACGCAATGGACAGAAGATCGATGAGGAGGGCAATGGTGGCTTGCCGGCCCTGGTGCGTGGCATGTTCGTCGAGGTTGCCATCCAAACCAAACCAAGGCGTTCACTGGTGCTGATTCCTAAACTGGCCCTTCGTCCAGGAGGTCAAGTTTGGCGATTTGATTCCGACCCGGCCATGCTTGTCTCCAAATCCAAAACGCAAGAGGAAAGCATGTCTGCCGAATCGAAGAAAGAAGATGGCATACGCGTGAGCGATTGGGAGGTGGGCCGGATCAAGATTTATGGTGGCGTCAACTCCATCAGTTTGGTGCGAATCCCAGATTCGGGGAACGCCGAATACTGGGTTGCGGAAGCGAATGAGAACTTGGTCCCTGGGACTCGAGCAATCGTTTCTCCGTTAGCTAATATTATTGGCGACGGCAATGACCGCGTTCGTATCTCCACAGCTGGGAATCGGTAGGAGGCTCATCGAATGAATACTGCGATCCGTTGGGCTGTAAAGCACATGGCGGGGGTCAACTTCTTGGTCTTCGCCGTTCTCGTGGGTGGGTTGTTTAGTTTCTTTGGCATGCGGCGCGAAACCTTTCCCGAGTTTCAACTCGAGGTCATCTTGGTTTCGGTTCCCTACCCGGGAGCAACACCCGATGAAGTGGAAAGCGGAATTTGCCAAAAAATTGAAGAGGCTGTTCAATCCATCTCGGGGATTAAGAAACTGACCAGTATCTGCCGCGAGGGTGGTGGCTTTACCCTCGTGCAGCTTGAATCCAACGTGAAGGATGTGCAGAAAGCATTATCCGAGGTTCGTTCAGCGGTGGATCGGATTTCGGTGTTCTTTCCGGTTCGAAGCGAAAAGCCGACCGTGGAGCAGATCACCTTTCGTGTCCCAGCAATACGCGTAGCGGTGATTGGTCCAGCGTCAGGAGACAGCGGTACCGAGCAGCGACTCCGCGCATTGGCCGAAAATGTTCGTTCCCGATTGATCGAATTACCCAATGTTTCGCAGGCCCAGATACAAAATGTAAAACCGTTTCAGATCGACGTAGAGATCAGCGAAGACACTCTTCGCAAGTATGGGCTGACGTTGTCTCAGGCCGCCTCGATGATCCGCAAGGAAAATCTCGAAATGCCGAGTGGCCAACTAAAAAGCGATGGTCAAGAGATTCTCTTGCGAGGCAAGAACAAACGCGAACTCGGAGAAGACATCGCACAATTACCACTGATCATGCAGCCCAACGGAGTGGTTCTCAAAGTCGGTGAAGTCGGACGTGTGCGAGATGACTTCGAAGATGTTTCAGCACTCAACGAAATCAATGGCCGACCTGCTCTGGTGATCACGATTGAGCGCACCAGTTCTGAGGATCTCATCAGCATTTCGGAAGAAGTCACTGCGTTCACGAAAACCCTTGATGTTCCTGACGGTTACACCGTGATGGCATGGGGCGATGAAAGCCTCGACGTGCGCGACCGTCTGCGGATGTTGCGAGAGAATGGTCTTCAGGGGGGATTGATCGTCTTTCTGCTCCTAGCCATGTTCCTCAACTTGCGGTTAGCATTTTGGGTCGCCATGGGTATCCCGATCAGCGTTATGGGGGCTGGTATCGGCTTGTACATCATGGGAGATACACTCAACATGCTTACCATGTTCGCGTTTCTCATGGCGGTCGGAATCGTGGTCGACGATGGGATTGTAATCGGCGAAAACATCTACGCTCATCGTCTGATGGGAAAGTCGAACTTGCAGGCAGCGATCGATGGGGCAAGCGAAGTTCTTCCTAGTGTTTTCTCGAGCGTCGCTACGACGATCATCGCATTCATCCCTCTCTTTTACGTTTCCGGGGTCATGGGGAAATTTATAGCGGTGATGCCAGCAGCAATCATTTTGATGCTGACCATTTCACTCGTTGAAGCGTCAATCGCGCTTCCAGGCCACTTATCCCACGATCCGGATCACAAGCCCGAAACACTGCTCGGGAGATTTTGGGCGGTTGTCTCGCAGCCACTGTGGGTTCTCGAAAAATTCTTCGACCGCGTCTCCAAGGTTTGCAATGGAGGCCTGGACTGGTTCGGAGATCATTTTTACCTGCCGATGCTTAAGATCTTTTTGCGGCATCCCTTGTTGCCGTTCGCCCTCGCCGTTGCGGTCGTACTGTTTGCTGCGGGGTTGGTCCGCTCCGGCAAGGTTCCGTTCGAGTTCTTTCCGAGCTTGGATGGAAAGACCATCATCGGTCAAGTCGTGTATCCGGATGGAACCCCCGCTTCGGTTACCACGGAGGCAGCGCGGCGTATGCAACGTGCATTGCGCGATATCAGCGATAAGATCGCGGAGGACGAGAAGCTGCGAGGGGTCAGTAAGACACCCGATCCCATCGATCGAACGGCTCCTCGTGGTCCAGTCGTTTTGACTTACCTGCAAGTGGGATCGGTGACATCAGGCAACCAGGGGGCTGGTGATCGGCAATCGGGTTCGCATGTTGCTCAGGTTCAAGCCGAATTGCACGAAGCGACTCTTCGAAATGTCACCAGTGACCGATTGATTCAAATGTGGAGGCAAGCAGCAGGGGTATTCCCAGGTGCGGAGCGCATCAATTTCCAATCGGAAAACATCGGACCCGGCGGAAAGCCTCTCGAATTCAAGATCCTTGCGCCTCGAGATCGCGTTGCCGAGTTGGAATCAGCGGTCGAGGCGGCAAAAGAATCCCTCGCCAAGTATTCAGGCGTTTATGATATCCGCGACGATTCCAATCCAGGGAAAACCGAGTTTCAGTTCACGATCAAGGACCGGGCCAAGTCGCTCGGCATTCGACAAGAGGACCTCAGTGAAGCGATTCGCGCCGCCTATTACGGTGCAGAGGTGCAACGGCTGCAGCGAGATCGCCATGAGGTCAAGGTCATGGTTCGACATCCCGCGGAAGAACGCCGCTCGCTCGCAAGTTTCCAAGACTTGCGGATTCGTGGAGCGGACGGTGTTGAACGGCCGTTAGCAGAGCTAGCAGACATTAAGGTCACTCGTGGATACTCTGAGATCAACCGATTGGATCAACTGCGAGCCATTACGGTTTCTGCGGAACTGGACACCTCCAAGGCCAACGCGGCGACCATTGCAGCAGACCTGAAAGCCAAACTGGTTCCCGAGTTGATTGCGAAGTATCCGACTCTTCGGTTTCGCTGGGAAGGGCAACAGCAGGAAACCGCCGAATCCTTCAACAGTCTCGCCATCGGTTTTGTTGTAGCCATGATGGCGATGTATCTGCTGTTGGTGTTCGAGTTTCGATCGTACTTGCAACCGTGGATCGTTCTGGCAATTGTCCCGTTCGGAATGGTCGGTGCTATTTTCGGTCACGCCGTGATGGGGCTGCCATTGACGTTGTTCAGCATGTTCGGAATGGTGACACTTGCCGGGGTGGTTGTGAACGACTCAATTGTGATGGTGGACTTTATCAACCAGTGCTTGGCCAAGGGAATGTCGGTCAATGAGGCGTTGTTGACTGCGGGATCGCGTCGGTTGCGAGCGATCTTCCTCACCAGTGTTACGACGGTTGCTGGATTGTTGCCAATGCTGCTCGAGAAATCGTTTCAAGCCCAAGCTCTGATCCCTATGGCAACTAGCTTAACTTTCGGTCTCATGGGTTCGACCGCGCTCGTGCTGTTCGTTGTACCATTACTGTACCGACTGTATGTTGCATTGACCTTTACGGAGGAGCAGATGGCGGGGCGTGTAGAAGAGCGAGAAGAGCCGAGCCAAGGGGCATCGCCCTCGGTTTCTGCATCGCAACTGGCGCCTGGGGTATCTTAAGCCGATCCGAATAGAGCCACTAATGCTTGCCGGTGCCAGCCTTGGCTGCGGCATCAGCGGCCGCTTTCTCTTTATCCCCCAAGACTTTTGCCTGGTCGTCGAGCGATTTGGTGTTCACCAAACGTTGGATCTTCGATTCGGCAGCTTCATGGATCTCTTTGAGCATAAAGACCTCGACTCGCGAATCGTTCTCTTGTTGCGATTCATCCTCTGCGATACGAGGCTCAGAGCTCCCTGCTTGACTCAAGCGAATGCGATGCGGATCGATCCCCTTGCCGACTAAAAACTCCAAGACTGCGAGAGAACGCTTGTAGGAAATATTGCAAGCATCGAGATTGGCTTGAAGCGTCTTGCTACCGCTAGATGCTGTATGGCCCCGAATTTCGATTCGAAATTGATTCCCTTCTAGTGCTGGAAGCAGTTCCGTTAACTCTCGAATAGCTGAGTCGTTAAGCGATGTGGAATTGAGCTCAAATGGGAGAACTTTTCCCATGTTGGATCGCTCTCCCTCATCGGTCATTTTTCTCGTATTGTTCTCGCCATCCGATTTTTTGGACCCGCGCGATTTGATGATACGGCGACTACCGTTGCCAACGTTGTTGGATTGGATAAGGGACTTGGCTTCGCTACCTGCGAATCTTTTACCGCCGGGGTTTCGAAAGTGTTCCGCGACGGCTTTGCGCACCTCTTCGCTTTGGCTGGTCAGCCACATCACCATGAAGAAGGCCATCATGGCGGTAACGAAGTCCGCGTAGGCAACTTTCCATGCACCACCTCCCTTACCGGCCATGGATTACGCTCCCCCGGTTTCGACGGACTTGAACATCTTCTCCAACTCCTCGGACGAGGGGCGAACATCATGCTCGAGACCGCGTCGACCGGTTTCGATAGCCATCTTCGGCTGCATACCGTTGAAGAAGTTTTGTAGGATCGTACCGATGGTTTTGAAGTAACACGATTCCGCGTGACCAATGATTTCCATCTTTCCGACCAACGGAGCGATGAAGCCGTAAGACGCTAGAATCCCCAAGAAGGTACCTACAAGAGCAGCACCAACCTTGTGGCCAATCTCCTCGGGAGGACCATCGATGTGTCCCATCGTGATCACGATCCCGAGAACAGCTGCGACGATCCCGAATCCAGGGAGCGCATCGGCTGTTTTGCTGAGAACGAGTATCGGATGGTGATGCTCTTCGTTCATCGCATTGATTTCGATATCCATCAGGTTACCGATATCTTCGGGACGAATCGATCCATCGATCACAGGTCCAAAGGCACCCTTGATAAAATCCGTCGCGTGATGATTGGCGACGAGTTTGGGGTACTTTGCGAACACCGCACTCTTTGAAGGGTCGGAAACGTGGGCTTCTAGTGCCAATAATCCATCGCGTCGTGCGATACGGAACAGTTCATACAGGGCGCAGAATGTCTCTTCGTACGTTTTGGCGCTATAGGGTGACCCCTTGATCGCTTGGATCATTCCCTTCATAAGGTTTTTCAAGACCGGCCCAGGGGACATAATGATTAATGCCCCGAGCGATGCTCCACCAATGGTGAGGATTTCCGAAGGGTGAATGAGGGATTCCACGTGGCCGCCAGCCCACATAAAGCCTCCCAAAACACATCCGGTTACGATCAAGCAACCTACGATGACGACCATTTTTTTTCCTCAGGTTGGAAATACTTCTGTCCGAGCTATATAGCTCGCCTGAGGACTGCGTAGTGGAATTCAGCGCTTTGCTGGACGGAAGCCTGTTGGCGAATTGGAAAGCTGAGCGGATTGTTCCGATTGTGATGATCGCGCTTGCTGTGGGAACGCAAGAAACCAGCGATCTCGGGTCCAGCGGTCTGCCTCGCAGTACGGTATGGATTGCAGATTTGACGATGGGGTCTCGCGAACGAACGACATCCCCCAGGTCTGATCCCCCCACGGAATCGCGTCGATATCTCCGGAACGATCGTCCGTCTTGGATGCGGTCACGACCGACTCAGGTGCAGATCGAGGCATCGCGGTAAACGAGTCCGGAGGTATGGGCATGATGCTGGACATAGGAATCGCGATCTCCGCACTCCATGTCTCTCGATCCTCGGCGACCGCGATGAACCATTCCGGGTTCCACCAGAGTATATCGTTACATTGGTCGAGCGTTTCACCATCGATATCCCATGCCAGCTCGAACCAAGTTGCATAATCGCGGTCAACATCCAAACGGAATCGGATATGGTCTTTATCGCTGTCGAGCGCATCGCGTCGACGTTGCTGGTGGTTTTGCTTTGCGGACCGTTCCTTCGTGACATTGTTCAAACCGCGGGAAGACTTACGGGAGCGACTGTAAATGAATAAGAAGTCCGAATCGCGAGCGATCCGAATTTCCGTAGCTTGCGTCGAGGCTGCATTTACTCCGTCCGACCAGAGGTCTTTCAACTCGAGAACCGTTGCTTGTTGCCAGCATGAATCATCTGCATTTCCATCTAGGAATGGCCGCGTCGCGATCCAAGGGATTGAGGTAGCAGGAGGTGCGGTTGGCTGATCCGTGATCAGCCGCTGCTCTTGCGCAAGTATTTCCATCCAGCCAGACGCTCCAGGATGTTGTGGTGGCCAGAACATGCTGTCCTTGCGGTCCTCGAGCGGTACTCCTCGCAGCAAGGACCGCGAGCGATAACGGGAAGCAATCAGCCAAGCCCACTCCGGCTCCATTCGTCGCGACTGCCACGATTCCGGCCATCGAGATAAGAGTCTTGTAAAGGTCTCAATCCCGCGCAGTCTCGCGATCGGCGTCGCACGCACGGCGGAGTTGAAGGACGCGAGAGAGACGGTAGTTCCCGTTGCAAAAGGGGATGATTGAGTATTGGCTGCTACCGATGGCGATTGCGAGGAATCTTTTTTTGCCGCTTCGATTGCAGTCCATTGATCTTGGATTAAGCGATGGACTTCTGCGCTGCCGAAGCAAGTCATGAGTTCTTGATAGGCGAGTTCCGACATCGACCCATCGCTGTCCTTCTCGATGATCATGTTCAGCGCCGTATTCCAACGATGCCAATTACCAGCGCGACGCGAATCAATCGCTGATCCCCAAAGACATTGAATCAGCACATCATTCGACAACTCCTTGCTCAACTCAGTCAAGGTGTCGTCCCATGTGCTCTCAACCCATACCCCCGATCCGCGTGTGGCAAGCGATTGCGAAAAACGGGACGCAGCGCTAGATGCTGCCACCAAATTCGACATCTTGCGTTTCACAGCGCGAGGCTCTAGCAGTCGTGTCTCAGGATCGAGTATCAACCCGTCCAAAGGGTGTTTGATGGAGACTGTTCGCTGATTCGCAAGACGATAGGTGGACTTGGCACTGTTGGCTTGTGAATCGAAACCATTGTTTCTTTCCAGGAAACGAGCAGGTTTCATGACTTCGCTCAATAGCATACCGCTGGTGCTAAGTAGCATCGTTGGCGGCAAGGTGAGTCCTCCTGCTTCGCTTCCCCGCATCAATACTCGCTGGCTGTTCCACTCCGGAATCACAATGCCGCTTTCGGGGCTGAAGCATCGAAACGCGGGCGACGCCGCCAAGCGAATGGCTTGCTGTGTCGCGATTGCCGTGGCCGAAGTAAGCGATTGTTTTGAGTTTGTATCCTCGGCTACGATTACATCCGGTTGCGCACATCGGATCTCGAAAACCAACCTGCGAATCAATTCGCTCTGATTGGGATCGGGTATCTGGTAATATCCAAGGTCTGTGGAACGAATCCCAGTGCGCAGATCCCCGACGGGGAACTCGGTTAGCACCAGCGATCGTTCCAGTCCCATTTGCCGCCCCGCTTCCGCCAAACGTTCATGTGCCTCCGGACGATGCCCCTTGCCACCTTGCAGATCCTGATGATGGACGACGATCGCGCTAGCTCGGCGTTGGGATTCGTGAGTAATGTACGCGAGAAGATCCCAGGGTACAGTTCGTGCGGTCGAAGCTATCGCCTGGCATGCAACTCGAGCCCCGCTCCGGTGGCAATCAATCCACGCATTTCCGCCATTGCGAGACAGTTGAATCCTGCCAAACTCGCCGCAAGCGAGGAGAATGCTGTCATCGAAGCAATGGATTGCATTCAGGCTCTTGGGAAACTGCGTCGATGAAACGCTCCACTTGCGGCCACTATCCATGCTGTGCCAAACCACGGATCCTGGCGTTCCCACCAACCAAATGTGAGTGCCACGAATTGCAGCATCCATCAATTGGATCGATGCATGGTCAAAACGAGTACCTGGAAGAGAGATCCTTGACCAGCGTAAACCATCCTCGGAGAAGTAGAGTTGCCCATGGTCACCCCCCAACCACCAACCCTGTGAACTCGCCTTGCAAAATCGAAGGGGTCGAAAAGGATCTGTCACCAACGAACTCTGTTGGAACTCGATACCATCGGCGGAAAAGAAAACCGCACCTGTGCGATCGATAAGCAAAATCCGGCCGATGGTATCCATGGCTGCGGATTGCAAATGACCCGCGGGGACCGGTCTTGAGGACCATGTCCTTCCGCCGTCCATGGTTTCGAAAAGAGAACTTTGCCAATGATCGGACCAATCGCCCCATGCAATCCAATGGCGATGCGCCATCTGCTGAAGACCGAGCAAGCGGGGAAGACCAACGATGGTACTTCGAGTCCATGTCTTGCCATCATCGAGCGTCGTTTCCACAACACCCTCGCTGCGGCCAGTGACCGAATCGATCCGCCCACCAACAATCAAACCGCTTCGTGTTGTGTCCCGCAAAGTTTCGGCCGAATCGAATCCAACCGCATAGTAAGTATGTGAACTGCGATCTCCTACACAGTTCCACGACTTGCCTCCATCTTCGGAGCGAAGGATTAAGCCCCGATCCCCAACCGCAACTGCTCTATCGATATCTAGCATTGCGCATGCGTGAAGCGATCCGTCTGCAACTCCCCTCGGTGCATCGGATCCAGCAGCGATCGAGGCATTGAACAGCGAAACCAACAACCCAACGAGAGCTATCGCGGGCAGCAGTCTGCTGTGGAAATACTCGGTGAACCTCACAGCATCCTTCCTTGAATGCGTTCTCACTTAATTTGCCGACCGCGTAGGATAGGCAAAAACGGTAATTCGACGCTAGGTCAAGCTCCGGCACCGGACAGAAAGGTTTTCCAGGATTGATATCGCGGATCTTTGAGAGTGACAGCAATTCCTGGGTTCGCCGACGGGCGTATCGGATCGCTCAGCAGTTTCATGTTGGCTTGCACGGGTGTGCGGCCCCCTTTTTTGCTGTTGCAGTTCGTGCAGGAACAGACCACATTCTCCCAAGTAGTCCGCCCCCCCTGAGATCGAGGCACAACATGATCGAGACTCAGTTGGCTCATGGGTCGCGTTTGCCCGCAATACTGGCAACGATAACCGTCTCGGGCAAAGAGGGTCTTGCGGTTGAAGCGAACGGTTGATTTGGGAATACGATCGTAGAGAACCAAGCGAACGATCCGAGGAACCTGCAATTCCCGGTTCGGCGTTTTGATGTAATCCTCTTCCGGTTGCTTTTCGAGTGCTTTGAGTTCCGACAGTTCACACCAATTTTCGAAATCGTAATTGGTGTACTGATCGTCTTCGATCGTGATAACTTCAGCGCATCCCCGATACAGCAAAGTCATAGCGCGACGCACATCGATGACGCGAATCGCCATGTAAAACCGATTCAGGACGAGCACACTGCAATCCAGTGAAGTGTTCTCGCTCATGAGCATTTCTCTCCTTGGGTTACGAAGTCAGGCCTCCTCTGTTCTGCACAACCGCCAATTGAATACGAGTGTAATCTATTTTTATCCCTGCAAGGGAGTGTGGGGAAATCTTCATTCAGTGATTGAACAGGAATTCCTTAGAGGAAATCAGGCTCCACAGTAGGTCCTCGATTGCGATTCGGCGTTCTGGCTCTTCCGCCTTCAATTCCTCGGTCAATCGCTCGGTTTCCTGTTCTGTTGGGTACCTGGACAGCGTTCGGAGGGTGGCCGCACGGACGAGTCCTGCGGGGTCATCTCGATAGGTTTGAAGCCAGGATTCGACAATGCTCTCCTGGCTATTCAGCTTGCTATTCACGGTGTCGCCGTTGCTCAAATTGAGCACCTGAATGACGCTCGGCTCATCGCTCCGTTCGCATTCGCAGGTAATTCTGCGCTGATTTCGACCAAAAGTCTTAAGGAAATTGCTGTCGACGCTGCTGTCAAACAACTGCAAAGCACGAGTTCCTTTGGGATAAAACTTGGTGTCTCGCTTATCACCCCCTAGAAAGGACACTTTGGTGAATTCGGTCGGGACTCCCGTCACGTTGGCGATCGCATCGTGAATGACTTCTGCCATTAACCGTTTCGGATAATAGTGAGTAAAGTACTTTCGGTCCTCGGTGTTGCCGGCTGCGGGGCGGCTGCTTCGTTGATAGGTCTCTGAGTTCATGATGTGACGCATCAACGCTTTTAGATCGTACTGTTGCTCGACGGTATAGCGGCAGAGGTAGTCCATTAGGGCAGGATTGCTGGCTGGGTTGCTGGCCCGCATATCGTCGACCGGATTGACCAAACCGATGCCGAAGTACGCTGCCCACACACGATTCACGATCGCGCGGGTGAAGTAGGGATTTTCCGGGGAGGTCAACCAATCGGCTAAGACAATACGTCGATCGAGTGGCGAATCGATTTCGATCGGGTTCGCGTCCAATGGCGCTGGAGGTTGCGGTTTTCCGCGCAACGGTTGGATCAAATCCCCTCGATCAGCAACATAGACAGTTCGTGATGCGGCACCATCGCGAACTTCGCCCCCCCATCCCTTGGCGCGAACTCGCGCGAACATATTCGCCATGGCATAGTACTGATCGTTGGTCCATTTCTCGAGTGGATGGTTATGGCACTTGGCGCAGCCGATCGATAACCCCATGAAGGCTTGGCATGCGTTTTCGGTCATCCCCTCGGGGTCTTGGTTGATGGCATAAAAATTCGTTGCGCCATTCTCAAGCGATTCTCCTCGGGCTGTCAAAATGTCGCGGACCATCGCGTCCCAACGCACGTTTTTTTCCACCTGCTGTCGGATCCATTGGTAGTACGATCGCACGCCATCGGTCGGAAGAAGATTGCTATTGAGCATCAACAGGTCTGACCAACGATAGGCCCAGTAGTCGACGAACTCCGGACTAGCCAAGAGGTGATCGATCCATCGGGAGCGTTTGTCAGGTGTCGCATCGGCGAGAAATGCCTCGACCTGTTCAGGGGTTGGCAATGTGCCTGTCGCATCGAGACTGGTGCGGCGAATGAACTCTGCATCGGTGCAACGCTCCGAGGGGACCAATCCCAACGCATACCACTGGCGAGCTGTCCATTGATCGATGGGGTTGGCGTTTCCTAGTTCGTTCTCGATAGAGGCCAGCGTAGGACGCTCACTTGTCTTTTCTACGAACGGGACACGAATGCGGGCCAAGGCAACGCGGCTTGCGAACCATGCGACGACGGCACCCTCTCCAGGCCCGATGATATCGACCTTGCCATGTTCGTTCACCAGCGCGATCGATTCATCGCTGGAACTGAACTTGGCCCATCGCGTGACATCTTCGACCCGGCCATTGGAGTATCTAGCTTGAACAACTAGATGCTCCGAAGTTCCCTTTTTCAGTTCGGTTGCGCCAGGTAGCACTTCGATCGATTCGAGTCTGGGTTCATCTTCGCGAGGTCCTACCGCACCCTTTGCGATCCATTGCGAGAGAATGTCGTAATCCTTGGAGTCTGGTTTCAGCCTCAATCCGCCTCGATGCTCGATCTTGCCGCTCGGTTTGGCGATCAATAGTGACATTGCCGGGTCGGATAACTCGATGCGTCGACCGAGATCTTGGCGTGTGATGTTGAAGTGATCGGTCTCAGAATCGTAGCCTCGCAACGACAATCGAAAGCCTCCTTTGCCCGCCAATGCCCCGTGGCACGCCCCCATGTTGCAACCGCTTCGAGCGAGGATGGACTGGACGTGGCTGCGGAATTCCCATTCGGGTTCTTTATCTATCTCTATACACCTAACGCTTGCTCTCGCTTCATTGCGGATGCCGTTTGTGGATTTCCACCCAACAATCAATTCCGTTTCACCTGATCGCTTGGCGAGGACTCGATGTGTGCGATTCCCGTCCTGCAGGATCTCCGCAATCTCGGGATTTGCAATCCGGATATCGAACCCGTCCAACTGAGCGGGATCGGCGAGGAAATCCGCTGAATACGCGCCACCTTCGAGAATCGTTCGCAGGCTGATCTGTTGTTCGTTCTGGTAGGCCGTCAGCTGGATATCTGCTGGCAGAAGTACCGTTTTGCCTGGCTCGCTCGCTAGTGATTCCTTGTGGTGGAAGATGCTCGTGAATGCGAGGCATAGAAACAAGAAAACGATTCCTCCACTCGCAAGAGGACTCGCGATCACCGAGCGGTGAAGATGATCGCAATTGCGACAGTGGCAAGAATAATCCGTCTCACCATTTCCCGTTGAACAGATTTTTCCTGGACTTGTGTTCATGTGGTTCATGGTATCGAATGTAACAGACACCCCTTGGAATAGCAACTTTTGAGCTGCGGGAACTAATTTGCGATCGAGTTACCAATGAAGAATATTTTTTTACTGGTTATATGGTGCTTGCCAGTGATAGGTTTGTCCCAGAATCCCGACTCCCCGCCCGTCCTTCCGCCACCCAAGGGCAAAGCGATTCGAATCGCGACCTTCAATGCCGCGATGAACCGGAAGGAATCTGGCGAATTGACGCGTGATCTCACCACTGGAGATCAGCAGATAGTGGACATCGCCACGATTATTCAATGCGTGAATCCGGATGTCCTGTTGCTCAACGAAGTGGACTACACCGAATCGAACGCGGAGTTGCTTCTAAAGAAGTTCCTACAGGTGCCACAGCCGAACGGGCATGTCGATATATCGAGGCATTTGAAATTCGCGTTTTCCGCCCCAGTGAATACCGGCGAACCCTCCGCAATGGATCTGAACAACAATGGTCGCAATGGGGATCCCGATGATTCGTGGGGGTATGGAGCGTTTCCAGGACAGTACGGAATGGTAGTCCTGAGCCGCTATCCGATCCTTTCGGATCAAGTCAGGACATTTCAAAAGTTTCGATGGAGCCAGATGCCCAACGCACAGCGCCCCGCCAAGGACGGTACCTTCTTCCACACCGATTCGATCTGGGAGCAATTGCGACTGAGTTCCAAATCGCATTGGGACGTACCTGTGAAGATCGGGGACAGCACGCTCCATGTCCTTGCATCGCATCCTACGCCTCCTGTGTTTGATGGCCCGGAGGATCGCAATGGATGCCGAAACCATGACGAGATCCGGCTTTGGATCGACTATATCAGCGACAGAGGGAATGGTGATTACTTGATCGATGATCAAGGAAAGAAGGGTGGGTTAGAGGACAACTACCCTTTTGTCATCCTGGGAGACTTGAATGCCGATCCGTTCGATGGGGATGGAAAACACAGCGCGATTGAGAAACTGCTAAGTTCCTCCCGGATCGCTCAAGGGCCAGCGCCCACGAGCAAAGGTGGCGCCGAGGCCTCCGAAAAATCCGGTCAAGCAAACGCGAGGCATCGAGGTGACCCTTCGCAAGATACCGGAGATTTCAACGACAAGAACCCTGGAAATCTTCGAATCGATTATGTACTCCCCTCCAACCATTTCCGGATCGTGGATAGCGGAATCTATTGGCCGTCAGCCAAGGAATCCGAACGTGGAAATCAGCTAGCTCGAGCTTCGGACCATCGCCTTGTTTGGGTGGATGCCGAACTACAATAAACTCTTTATCCCAAAGAGAAAT
>JAGWWZ010000085.1 GCA_018970165.1 Planctomycetota bacterium
CTGGAGTTTCCTCGCAGACAACGCATTCCTCAATAGGTATCACTTCGGCAGGGACATAGCAATTGGGTTCCGCGAGTTCGACATTCAACTTGTCTTGCGCCGTCGCGGGTACCGGGATCGGATTGTCTTTCGAGTCCTCAACAGCAGTCCGCACCAGTGACTGAATCTTGCGATTTCCAGTTGCGAGATCCGATGCAATCGCGGTGAAACCCACTGCTGCAATTCCTTCAGGGCCAGAAGCGACCAGACCGTACGCACCGGGAGCAACCACCTCAAAGCGATAGTCGCCGTTGCTGGCTGCCCGGGTTCTTGCAATTTCTTTTCCGTCACGAACTAGGTACACCAACGTGGTACTCAGGTCGACCGAGGCGTTCGAGCGACCGAGTGTTCCCGAGACGCCGCCACGTGAGTCGATTCGCACATCGGTTGATCCTTGCGATTTCCGGATGTCGGCGATAGGGTCTGTGTCCATGTCACGGCCTACGGTCCAAGTCGGCATCGTGTTGCCTCGGATCAGTTCCGATACTCTCTGAGTCGCAGGATTCAGGGATCGGATGTTCGCACGATCAGGCAGATGGCTTCCGCTGTTCGCGTCCAGGACGGTGAGTGAACAAACCGCGAGTTGTTTTTCACCTGAGGCTACGAGCGAATATGTGCCTGGCTTGGCATTGTCGATGATGAAATCTCCTTCGACGTCCGTCAGCCCTTGAAAAACAGCAACACCCTCTTGCACGAGACTAACCTGAACGTTCGCCTGCTTCACAGACTGCGTTCCGACGGAAGCGGTGACCGAACCGCGAATGCTTCCCTCTTCGGTTATTCGAACCCATTGGTTTTGGTTCAATTGATTCGCCTGAGACGACAAACTTGCCGACGAGCGAACCAAGCCGATCGGATTGGTGGAACCACCAGCAGTGGGCTCAACGCCGCTTTGAGCGAAGCTAGGAACGGGTAGCAAACTGGCGCAAGCCAAAGCAATGGCAGGGCTTTTGCGAAAACGCATGGTGTAACTCGATGGATGTTAGAGCTTCGGGGCTTTTGACCCTAAGGTCAGGCGGTTGTGTTAGTCCCTACTATAATGGTTATTCTGAGGGGATCAAGGATTTCAGGGAGGTTGGGGAATCTTTTCCGGAGAGAATTACGTGAAGAAAACCGCTTGTTTTCAGGGGAGTTGACGGCGACAAGCCTGGGAAATCTAATTCCGAGCATGGAAAAGCCACAGATTTCTGCCTTCCCAAAATGCTTCCTGGATCTGATCTCTCGAGACCGGAAAATGTCCGTTTTCGACTGGATTTCGATGGCTAAGGATTTGAACGCTGACGGACTGGAAATGTACGAAGGATTTCTGGTCAGCACCGATAGCCGATACTTGGATTCCGTTCGGGATGCCATCGAGGGAGCAGGCTTTGTGATGCCTATGCTCTGTTGCTCCCCCGATTTCACCCACCCCGACCCAGATCGGCGTCGCGAGGCAATCGATTATCAGAAAGCGATGATCCGTGTTGCGGAACGGCTCGGTGGCGAGGGTACGGTCTGTCGAGTCCTAAGTGGTCAAGCCTGGCCGGAAGTGACGCGAGAACAGGGCTTGAGTTACGCGGCCGAAGCGATCAAGGAATGCATCGAATTCGCAGAACCGCTGGGGATCGTCCTGGGCTTGGAGAACCATTACAAGGACGGGCACTGGCTCTATGCCGAGTTCGCACAGAAGAAAGATGTGTTCCTCGATCTACTGGATCGAATTCCTGTGACACCCTTCTTCGGAGTTCAGTACGATCCGAGCAATGCAGTGGTGGCGGGAGATGATCCCGTCGATCTCCTGAAGTCGGTTCTGGGGCGTGTGGTCAGTATGCATGCAAGCGATCGCTATTTGGTTCCCGGAGCGACGATCGAGGATTTGAAAAAGGCCGAGGGGAGTGCAGGTTACAGCCAACTGCTCAAGCATGGTGTCACCGGAAACGGGCTCAACGATTACGACACCATCTTTACGCTTCTAAGCCAATCGGGCTACTCGGGTTGGATCAGCATCGAAGACGGCATGAACGGGATGGAAGAGATGCAGCAGTCGCTTGAGTACCTACATCGCAAGGTCGAAGAGTATTACCGTTGAGCGAGTATTACCGCTGAGCGATCGCCTTAACGCTCTCCATGTCATGCTCGACCATCAATTTCGCAAGTTCCGCGAGTGTGGTTTTTGACTTCCAACCGAGTTCGCGGTTAGCGTAAGAAGGATCCCCAAGCAGATTCTCGGGATCGGCTGGGCGAGCAAAGCGAGGATCGAGTCGATAGTAATCCTCCCAATTCAACCCCACCGTTTCAAATGCGAGACTCAAAAACTCGCGAACCGAGTGAGTCTCTCCGGTGGCTAGAATGTAGTCACTGGGATGATCCTTTTGGAGCATCCGCCACATCGCTTCGACATACTCGGCAGCATATCCCCAATCGCGGCAAGCGTTGATATTGCCTAGGAACAGTTCACGCTGCAATCCGAGTTTGACGCGAGCGGCAGCCAGGCTGATCTTGCGTGTCACGAAATTCTCTGCTCTTCGCGGGCTCTCGTGGTTGTAGCAGATCGCGTTGCAAAAGAATAATCCATGGGCTTCGCGGTAGATCTTCACCATTTGAGTCGCGAACGCTTTCGCTACACCGTACGGTGAGTTCGGGTTCATCGGAGTCCGCTCGTTTTGTGGTACTTCCGTCGGGGTCCCAAAGATCTCGCGACTGCTGGCGTGTACAAATCGCGGCGGGGTTGGTTGATCCCGAAGTATTTCGAGGATTCGTAGGGTTCCAATTGCGGTCAGTTCGCACGTGCTCTCAGGGATATCAAAGCTCAAGCCGACGTGGGATTGGCCAGCCAAGTGATAAAACTCGTCGGGAGAGACGCGGTGAACAATGCGCCGAATCGACGTCACATCGCTCAAGTCCGCATAATGAAGAAACAACCGCTTGCCGTAGATCGTGTTATCCAGGTACTGCTGAGCCAATCGAGGACGGTCCAGCGTGCTGGAGCGGCGCACGATTCCATGGACTTCGTATCCCTTGCCGAGCAAAAGCTCTGTTAGGTACGAACCATCCTGACCCGTGATCCCCGTGATCAGCGCTTTTGGCATGAGATTCCCCACTAACTGGCGAACGAGCGACTGTGCAGTTCGCGCCGGGCTAATTCCAGGTCGTGTTCCACCATGAGACGCGCCAGCTCCCGAACATCGGTTCTCGGGCTCCATCCAAGTTTCTTCTTCGCCTTACTTGGATCCCCCAACAACAGATCAACCTCCGCCGGTCGGAAGTATCGCGGATCGATTTCGACGAATTCTTGCCAGTCGAGTTCCAATTCCTCAAAGACCATATCGAGGAACTCACGGATGGAGTACGTTTCCCCAGTCGCGATGACGAAATCATCGGGTTCATCTTGTTGCAACATCAACCACATCGCCTCGACGTAGTCTTTGGCAAAACCCCAGTCTCTCTTTGCATCAAGATTGCCGAGATAGAGTTTGTTTTGAAGCCCCACCTTGATGCGGGTCGCCGCGCGAGTGATCTTGCGTGTCACAAACGTTTCGCCGCGGCGAGGGGATTCGTGGTTGAAGAGAATGCCATTGCAGGCAAACAGCCCATAACTGCGACGGTAGTTCACAGTCTGAAAGAACGCATAGACTTTCGCACAGGCATAAGGACTCTGAGGATTGAATGGAGTGAGTTCGCTCTGCGGTGTTTCCAAGACCATCCCGTACATTTCGGACGAGCTAGCCTGATACACTCGAACCGGCTTGCGACGATGCAAAATGCGGGCCGCCTCGAGAACATTCAGTGCACCGACGCCATCGGTCATCAGGGTGTAGACCGGCTGGTCAAAGGAGACACGCACATGGCTCTGCGCCCCCAAGTTGTAGATCTCATCCGGTTCCAACTCCAAGACCAAGTTCGTTAGCGCTTGGCCGTCGGTTAGATCGCCATAGTGAAGAATCAAGCTCGGCTTTTCATGGATGTCTCGATACAGATGATCAATCCGCCCCGTGCTGAAGCTACTGCTTCTTCGCACGATACCATGAACCTTATAGCCTTTGTCGAGAAGGAGTTCGGCCAGGTACGAGCCATCCTGTCCGGTGATGCCTGTGATAATAGCGGTCTTGCTCATTGAAAAGTCAGTCCATTCGTGAAAGAAAACCAGTAGTGATATAGGTCCGCATGTGAAACGGATAATGTTTTATCGGCTTCGCAAATTCCCGGTCTCGCGGCTGCGAAGAAAATCATCGTAGGCTCGTTCCAGACCTTCCTCAAAGGAAACAGTCGGCTTCCATCCAGTAGATCGCAACAGAGAGGAATCGGTTAGCTTGCGCGGCGTGCCGTCAGGTTTGCTGGGGTCGGTCGTGATCGCTCCGGTGTATCCGACCACACCCGCAATCGTGTGTGCCAATTCCAATATGGAAATGTCGCTACCGTATCCAACGTTGACCCAGTCGGGCGGATCCGGATGAGCGAGCAGGTGAATCAATGCGTGCACAAGGTCATCCACGTACAGAAATTCACGGCGCGGTGTTCCAGTCCCCCAAATGGCTACCTGCGGCAAATCCGCATCCTTGGCATCGTGGAATTTTCGAATCAACCCCGGTATGACATGGCTGTGATCAGGATGGTAGTTATCCCCCGGCCCGTAGAGGTTGGTAGGCATCGCGGAATGATATAAAACACCGTGTTGATGTCGATAGTATTGGCACAGCTTAAGCCCCACAATCTTGGCGAGCGCATAGGCTTCGTTGGTCGTCTCAAGTGGCGAAGTCAACAACGCCTCCTCGCGGATCGGTTGCGGTGCAAATTTGGGATAGATACAAGTAGAACCCAAGTACAAAAATCGTTTTACTCCGGTTGTATAGGCGGACTGAATCGTCGCTATCGCCATGCGCACGTTATCCGCGAGAAACTCCACGGGGTAAGTCGAGTTTGCCAAGATGCCGCCAACACGCGACGCCGCAAAGAGAACCGCATCAGGACGCGAGGCTTCAAAAAAAGATCGGACCTTCGATTCATCCCTCAAATCGAGTTGGTTTCGAGCGCAGGTAATGACCTCGACATGAGGATGCCGATCGGCCAAAAGACGACAAACCGCCGACCCCACCATCCCTCGGTGGCCGGTTACGAATATTTTATCAAAGGGAAGCGACGCAACCAAAAGCGTGTTTCCTAAATTTCGCGTTGCAGGGCGGTATATCGCGAGTTGGCCAAGAATATCTGCCCGCAATCCACCAAGCATCGTCCCGAAAGTGCATCTCTACCGATCAAGACTGGGAACTGCATTGTAGGACGATTTGCGAGTGTCAATTCGATTGTCCAGTAAAATCCAGCGAGAACCATCATCGTTTCTATCACAGGCCGATGCGATCGGTGACCGCTCGAAGACTGGATTCCACGAAATCCTATCAGCCGCGACTCACATCGACAATCATCCTTCGTAGCCCCCATCCCGGCTCCCAGATCAAACCGTACCCAATCCCCGTGGTTGCGGCGAAAATATCGGATATGCTCGACATGCAGCGACGATGA
The DNA here is from genome assembly GCA_018970165.1 of Planctomycetota bacterium. GTDB lineage: Bacteria > Planctomycetota > Planctomycetia > Pirellulales > Pirellulaceae > JBKCUI01. Next base: position 5,536 of record JAGWWZ010000085.1, read on the forward strand.
AACCGCTCCGGTATCGAGCTTAACAGGCAACTGCTCTATCCCCAGTTCGGGAAGCCCCACCATTTCCTGCCACCCGACAACCACCAAGTCATGTCTTCCGCTCCCCGCAGATGATGGATCCGTCGCTCCGAAATGGCTCGAGACGTTGTATTTTCGCGGCATGCGATAGGTCATGTTGGCGGCGGTTGGCAAGGCTCGGAACAAGGGATACCCAACTCCCTCAGCAACTCCATTGTAAATAGACCCGAGCTATGTCCGTCCGAAAAAGTGATGTTGTACGCATAATTGCCAACCGGCCGCATTTCGAGGACGTCCAACTCGCGGGCTTCATCAGGCTTCAGGATTTTGAGCAAATCCCCGGGCCCTTTCTGCGAGTCCGCTTTTTTGCGCTCCTTGCACGTAGCGCACGGACACGCATCCCGCAGTTTTCCAAAAGGATAGTCGAATGTTTGACCATCGCTCCATTGAATTTGCACCGAGCGGTTTTCCGTCTTCTTGAGTGCTGTCGGAAGAGCGTTTTTCATAAAAACCCCACGGCCAAATCAAGTTTTCCAGTATCTTCCCGCAGCTTTGCCAAGAGCCAACTATGCCCTGAAAATATTTACAGCGGGGAACGTCCACGACCTGTCATTATAAACGCTGAGACTCAGCGGCGAGAATCAAGAACCCCAAGAGACCAACGGGCGGTTTCCTCCAGCACAGGATCCCCGCAACCGAGGATCCGCTCGATCGCTTCCACGGCATCCAACCGACCAGTATTGGCTGCCACAATCATCGCGTTTCGCTGCATCCCCCGAAGACGCGTACGCCAGAATGGTGTTCGCCGAAACCGCTCGCGAAACCCCGATTCGTCGAGCTCGAGCCAGAAAAGACAGTCCACCTTCTCATCCCATGACTCCGGAGTCAGCTCCCGATCCACCTCCGGCTCGGGCTTGCGATTCCAAGGACACACCATCTGACAAACATCACAACCAAAAAGCCAGTCGGCGATTCCGGGACGAACCTCCTCCGGAATCGACCCGCGATGCTCGATCGTCCAATAGCTGATGCAGCGCGTTGCGTCCAACACTCGCGGAGATGGAAAGGCCTGCGTCGGGCATGCATCCAAACAGGCACGACACGATCCGCAATGATCGGTCTGTCTTGCGTCGCTCGCAGCCAACTTCGCTTCCGTCAATATCGCAGAAAGGAAAAAGTAACTCCCCAATTCCCGGTTCAGTAAAAGCGTGTTCTTCCCTTGCCATCCAAGCCCCGCCAGTCGACCGAAACTCCGTTCCAACAAAGGAGCTGTATCCACCACGCCCCGAGATCGCATGTCCGGAAACATCCGGGCAAGCAACGCCACCAATTCCCCATGCCGGTCGTGAATCACATCATGGTAGTCACGCAATCCCGATGCATAAGATGCGATCGTACCCTCAGGAATTTGCTCGGAATTGGTCGCCTGTTTCGGCGAAGAGGCACCCTTTGCTCGCGATGTCCGTGGATGTTTGGCGTACGGCATCGCCAACATCACAATCGACTGACAACCCTCCAGCACATACCGAGGATGACGATACGCCTCTCTGCGTCGTTCGAGATAATCCATCGAACCCGAATAGCCCCGCTCAAGCCATTCGCAAAGCTTGGAGTAGTCGGGAGATTCCTGAGCATCAGCGATTCCCAGCAAGACAAAGCCCAACTTCTTGGCTTGCTCTTGCAAAGCTTCGACCGCTAACTGTTCACGAATCAACGGCGACCTCCACCCGCCAAAAAAGTTGGGCCATTCTCCACAGAAGCCGTCTCCGAGTTCTGTAATTCTTCGCTTCGGGCCATCTCTGCTACCAATTGACGCTCCGCCTCCACTCTTTGTGGTCCCTGCACCAATGATAAACGCAATCGCTCGTCCAAGAAACGCTTGTCCAAACGCTCCGGATCTACCTGAGTCCAACTCTCCCGATATACCGAACTCTCCAGGTGCCGCAGCACTCTGTGCTCGCCATCATACCACTCCACACGCACCCGACCGGTCCCGGGATTGCGAATCGGTCGCCGCGATAGACTCTCTCGGTCTTCGACCAGACACCAAGCCCGCACCCGGTATTTTCCCGTTTCCGGAGCCAAGTGATAGAAAATCACCTGGTCGTAAATGTGCCTCCCGCTCGAATCGTAGAAATGATTGAGCTCGATCATGTCGATCGACTCCTCAATCACTCGTCCCTGCAAACCATCACCAAGACCGCAACTCGACGCGATGCAAACCAACGAAAGCAGGACGTTCATGATAGTGCCCTCTTTACAAAATCCCTCGCAAGTTCCATGCAACAAACGGATGGTCGCTAAGCTCTCACCAGTCGGAACAACGCAAACAACCCTCTCAGTTTGCCGCGTCCCAACCATAAAATCCTATCGGCCTACATCGCAATATTAGTTTAGGCTAATCCCAAGGCAAATAAGATTAGTTAAATTGATGTCTTGATTGCGGTTCGGGTCGGTGGTGTTGCAACGGCTGTGAGCATTGGCTCATCGGTGAGAGCCGATAGTGAGATGCGGGTTTACCTTACGAACCGGAAGTTTGAGGGGGCAAGAGCTGTGAGCCGAACCCCTCGCAGTCGTCAGTCCTGTGATGGATGCTCAAATCGAGTCAGATCCACAATTTGAGACGGCCGTCGAGGCGATCTGGCAGAGCGCGATCGACCCAGCGGCGAATCTGGCGATCGTTGTATCGAACGCTGAAGTGCCCGCAGATGATGACTTCGTTCTTGAAGTCGTTTCGTCGGTCAACGAAGTCGTTCAGGTGCATATGTCCATGCTTGTGGATCTTGTCCTGCTGATGTTCGGGGGCCAGGAAGGTCATCTCGGTGATGAGAATTTTGGCCCGGTACATGTCGGGGCATGCATCCAAGCCAGCGGGCGAAGTGTCACCGGTGTACGCGACCATCGGGACTCGGATCTCGTGTGTAACTTCCGTTCCCGCTAATCGGAGATCGCGGATAGCGTCGCCCGTCAAGTGTGCGAACTCAGGCTTGAGTTTCTTGCGACGCTCCCAAATGATGTAGCCCAGAGCTGGGATCGAGTGTCGCATAGCGGATGTAGTGACCACCAACTCTCGAGATAGTTCGATTTCTTGGTTTGGTTCGACCGCGATCAAATCGCATGGCAATCTCCCGCGGTCCAGTCGTCCGATGACGCGGAGCAGTTGTTCCACGGAGGAAACCGTATGCCCCGGAAGGTAGATGGTCGGCGATTCCATCTTCATCATGCGACGTCGCGCTACATAAGAGGGGATAGCTGCGATGTGATCCAGGTGCGAATGGGTGATGAAGTAGCGAGGCAGTGCCATGAAATCCCATGGTTGTGCACCCAAGTCAAAGCCGATCTTCATCTCGGCGATGCGCCAATAGGTTTGTACAGCGGCGCGCGAGTAGCCTTCCACGGTCAGGCCGGCGTGGTGATAGGAGAGCGTCGGCGCGTTATCGACCGAGCCGATCGCTTCGGTGAGCGCTTCGTCGGCTAGGGGATCGAGGACTCTCTTGGTGGGTTCCTCGGATTTACTTTTCTTGTCGTTCAACGTCTGGCCTGCTCGCGTGGAGATGAATTATATGTCGGTGAAGTACTTGCGCAGCAGTCGTTCGATCAACGGTATCAACTGCTTTTGGGCGTTCCTCGACCATTCCAAGACATCCGAGTGTTCAGTTTTGGAAGGGGCATCGGGTTTGGCGACATTGGTGACGATCGAGAACGCGAGGGACGGAATGCCTAGCTGGGATGCGACGATGGTCTCTGGAACCGTGCTCATCCCCACCATATCCGCACCCATCTTCGCAAACGCTCGGTACTCGGCCCGCGTTTCATAGTTGGGTCCCAGTGTACCGAGGTAGGTTCCTCGAGGAAGCGAGAAACCTAATTCGATCGCCTCTTTTTCCGCTCGCTCGAGCCAAACAGGATCGTAAATCGACGCCGTCCGATCCGGTACGCCATGCGTGGCCAACCCCACTCTCGCGTCAGATAAAGAGATGCCGCTACGGAACATCAGGTTCACATGGTGATCGATCAAGACGGATTGGCCGCTTCGGAAACGGGAGGATATTCCGCCGGAAGCGTTGGATACGATCAGTAACTCGATACCTAAGCGAGCCATCGTGCGAACCGGCAAGGTCGACTGGTCGATCGACCATCCTTCGTAGAGGTGCGCTCTGCCTTGCATGGCCACCACGGGAACCGAACCGAGGTCGCCGAGTACCAAGTTTCCTGCATGCCCGGCTACATGGGATCTGGGGAATTCGGGGATCTCTTGGTATCGATAGATCGCACTTGGGCGAATGGAGTCTGCCAACGCACCCAACCCACTTCCGAGAATGATGCCAACTCGGGGCGAAAAATTCGGAGATCGTTGCCGAATCCAGTCGGCAGACAATGCGTCGGCGGTCACGTGTCTTTCGTCGAAACCTTTGTAGGCGAGAGCGATCTGGCTTTTTCGTGAGCGAGGACCCCGGTCACCAAAGAGGTCAGTCGCGGTTCAGCTTCATTGGCAATTGCGATGATCTTTTCGACGTTTGCCGGTTCGAGCGAGTCTGGCAAACACATATCGGTCACAACCGAAAATCCGACTGTCCGCATCGAGGAATGAACCGCAACGATCACTTCGGGGACGGTGGACATCCCGACCACATCGGCCCCGATGCCACGCAGGAAACGGTATTCGGCGCGGGTCTCCAGGTTGGGGCCTGCGACTGCGACGAATACGCCACGATGTGCGACGATGTCATTGTTTCGGGCGATCCGAAGGGCTGCATCGATGAGTTCGGGATCGTAGGGGTAGCACATGTCCGGAAACCGAGGTCCGAGCCGGTCATCATTGATACCGATCAAGGGATTATCTCCCATCAAGTTGATATGGTCGTCGATCACCATGATGTCTCCGGCGCGATAATTCGGATTCATTCCGCCACAAGCGTTGGTGACCACCAGCAACTGTGCGCCGAGAAACTTCATCACCCGAACGGGGAGCGTGATTTGCGTGAGGGGGTATCCCTCGTACATGTGGAATCGTCCGTCCATGGCGACGATCGGTAGACCACAGAGATTGCCGCACACGAACCGCCCACGATGCGAGGTGGCGGTGGATCGCGGGAAGTGAGGAATGTCCTCGTATTCGATGGTCGCCTCAACTTCGATCCGCTGCACCAGCGGTCCCAAACCTGTTCCCAAAATGATCCCGGCGTGCGGCGTATGATGCCAAGCCTTACGAATAAATGCACAGGCTTCTTGGACTTTATCGTATAGGTCAAGCATCGGGAGAGATCTAGTTAGAGGGATTGGAATGGGGGATCGCCATTACGTGAGACTCGTACCGTCTACTTGAGAATCATGTCGTCTACCGTCTTGCCGGACGGGATCATTGGAAGAACATGCTCCTGATAAGGAACTTCGACGTCGAGAACAAATGGACCTGGATAGCGGATCATTTCTTCGAGTGCTCCTTCCAAATCCGCCTTGCGACGAACGGTTGCTCCGCCGCATCCGTATCCTTTGGCGATCTGCACGAAGTCGGGGTAGCGAGTCGCGACATAGGAATGGGCCACCGTCGATCCCGGACCGCTCGCTTCCTCATGGTCTATGGGACCCAAGTAGGTATGTGCGCGGTTGGATCCCATGAATCGATCCTCCCATTGCACCACCATGCCGAGGTGTTGGTTGTTGAGCAGGAGCACTTTGACCGGTAATTTCTCGCAATGAAGTGTGGCGAGTTCCTGGATGTTCATCTGGAAGGATCCATCTCCATCGATATCGATCACCAGAGCATTGGGATGTGCGGCTTGCACTCCCATCGCTGCTGGCAAGCCGAATCCCATAGTTCCTAGACCGCTGCTGCTCAGCCAGGCGCGAGGACGTTGGAACTGAAAGAACTGTGCGGCCCACATCTGATGCTGACCGACGCCGACCGTGACGTAGGTCTCTCGGTTTCGTGTCAGATTGGACAAGGTCCGAATGGCATGCTGCTGCAAAATCCCATCGAAGGAGTCGTCGTAGCTGAATGGGAACTTCCCCTTCAGCTCGCGGCAATGCGTCACCCAAGCTGCACAATCCTCAGGTGGTTCGACGATTTTGTTCAATTCCTCGAGAGCGAATCGGATATCGCTGCGCACCGAAATATGGGCGATCTTGTTCTTGTTTAACTCGGATGCATCGATGTCCACATGGACGATCTTGGCGTTCTTCGCGAACAAACCGACATTGCCGGTCACACGATCATCGAATCGGACACCCAGTGCGATCAAGAGATCGCAATCGCGGACGGCATAATTGGCATAGGCCGCACCGTGCATGCCGAGCATATCGAGCGAAAGCGGACCATCGGCGGGGTAGACACCGAGCCCCATGACGGTCATAGCCACAGGTATCCCGGTCTTCTCCACCAATGTCCGGAGAGCTTGGTGGGCTTCCCCGGTCACGATCCCTCCTCCGCAGTAAATCACCGGACGCTTGCTGTGTCGGATTGCTGCCGCAATTTGACGGATCTGCTCCGGAGCGGCATTCGGATGTTTGGTGGGACGATACCCTGGCAGAGTCATCGAAACATCCCAATCGACTTCGCAACTGTCGAGTTGCACATCCTTGGGCATGTCGACCAAGACGGGGCCGGGCCGACCGGTGGTCGCGATGTGAAAGGCCTCTTTCATCACGCGCGGTACATCCTCCACCCTGGTAACGAGATAGTGATGTTTGGTGATGCCTCGACAGATTTCGACGATCGGAGTTTCTTGGAAGGCATCCGTTCCGATCACGCCGGTGGGGACTTGGCCCGTGATTGCGATCAAGGGAATGCTATCCATCTTTGCGTCAGCAATCGCAGTTACAAGGTTCGTCGCCCCGGGGCCACTCGTTGCCATCGCAACCCCGACACCACCGGTCGATCTCGCGATCCCTTGGGCGGCAAATGCCCCCCCCTGTTCGTGTCGCGGCAGAATGGTTCTCAGTTGGCTCGAGTATTTGGTGAGCGATTGGTGCATGGGCATGCTACAACCGCCCGGATAGGCAAAAACTACTTGGACTCCATGCCGAACCAGCGACTCGACCACGATGTCCGCGCCGGTCATAACGTGGGTTTTCTTGGACACTTGAAGACTTGGATTTGCCATGGAATTTCACATAAAGTTGCGTAAACGCACGTAGGAGGAATGTTCTTTTCCTTCGACAGGCACGCGGCCGTTTACTGGGAGGTAAAGTATACCACGCGACCGGATATTGGTCGAACCGTCCCCGCATCCTCGGAACGATCGCATGGAAATACTCTGGTCGGTTCTTTTATTTTTTCTCGGTTTAGCGATTTTGTATGTCGGTGCCGAGGGAACAATCCACGGACATCTTTGCCAGAGTTGGCAACGGCTATACTCGCATCGCGCCGTCAAGAATCGGACATCGTGATCGGAAACGTGGCTGGCTCGAATCTATTCAATATTGGATGCATTCTTGGAATCGTAGCCTGCATATCACCCTTTCAAGTGGGTGAGCATTCGTTTCGTTGGGACTTGCCGATCATGATCGGCTTTTCCGTATTCCTCCTCCCGATCGCGCTTCGCGGAGGAGACATGAAACGATGGGCGGGATGGACATATCTGATTGGATTCGCGGTGTTTCTCTGCATGCAATTGACGCGATTGTGAGCATCCGATTACGTGTTGTGTTCGTGTATCGCATCGGATTTCGTCGTACTCGTACTCAGCGAAGCGGTACTCAGTGAAACGGTACTCAGTGAAACGGTACTCGTACTCGATGGCTGTTTGAACTCCGTCGATGCCAGCGTTATTCACCCAGTAACCGTGTCGCACAAGTAAGCGTACGGAGACAATGCTTCTAGAAAGTGACTATCCAAGAACCGGAAGGGGCGCTCCGATCGAGGGTCGTGCGGCGATCTGATCGGCGATGGATCTCGTTAGAGCGCGGCACACGTCTTCAAACGGTTTGGCGATTCGCGGATTTTGCAGTACGTCAGCCAGTCGTCCCTCGTCCGATTCGCTTCGCAGCGCGATCTGAATCGGGACCTCACCCAGGAATGGCACAGACGCTTCCTCGGCTTTGCTTCTCGCTCCGCCGCGGCCGAAGATGTCGAACGTCTTTCCCGATTCGGGATCGGTGAATCCGCACATGTTTTCGACGATTCCCAGGATGGGCACTTTGGTCTTTTCGAACATCGCCATGGCCTTGCTCGCATCGAGCAACGCGACTTCTTGGGGCGTACAGACGATTACTGCACCCGTCAGTGGTAACAGTTGAGAAAGGGTCAATGCCACATCCCCGGTGCCTGGGGGCATGTCGATGATCAAATAGTCGAGTTCGCCCCAGGCGGTATCGCGTAGGAACTGAGTAATGGATCCGTGAAGCATCGGCCCTCGCCACACGACCGCTTGATCGCGACCGATGAGGAAGCCCATCGACATGACCGGCATCGATCCACAACGAATCGGTTGTATCTTGCCATCCACAATCTCGGGACGTCCTTCGAGTCCCAGCAAATGCGGGACGCTCGGCCCATAAACATCCGCGTCCATGAGACCCGTCTTCGCACCGAGACGTTCGAGAGTCAGCGCAATACTTGCGGCGAGCGTACTCTTTCCGACTCCTCCTTTTCCTGCAGCAACAGCAATCACGGCCTTGGCCTTGAGCCCGATTTGGCCCATGGGGGCTGCCGGCCGATAGAGGGTGTCGAGCGAAATCTCTACCGAGGAAACACCGGGAACATGAGCGATGAGATGGTCTCGCAACCGGTCTGCAATTTCGCTTGCGATAGGTTGGAACATACTGCTGAGCGCTAACCTACAGCGGACGTGTCCGTCCGTCACCACCCAATCCGTTACTTGCCCCGTTTTGGACAGAGGACGCCCCGTCTCGGGATCGCGAAAGGACTCGAGGGCGTTTTGCAGTTGTTGATGAATATCGAGATCGGGCATCGGAATCGACCCTATAAGTTTCTTAGAATTGAAGATTGAGACCTTGGATTCGTCTCACCATTTCCGCCATGAGCGAGTCTTCGGCGGCTTCATCAGCAGCTTCGTAGGTGACGGAGAATCTGAGGCAACTGCCTGCATCGTCCCATGGAACGATCACGATGGAGTGTTCGGTAATCAGGAATTGAGAGGCTTCTTCGGCGTTCGCGAATGTAGGACCTCCAGCGACCCCTTTCGGTGCCGGTGTGTACAAGAAGTAGCTACCTCCCGGCACATCGCACTGAAAGCCACACAGTCGCAACGCGTTTACTAGTTTTTCCAGGCGTCTGCGGTACTTCGTCCGGATACGGTTGGGAATACTGGGATCGTCCAAGCCGTGAATCGCGGCCCGTTGAATGGCGCCAAATTGGCCGCTGTCGCAATTGTCCTTAACATCTGAGAAAGCCTGTACAATCTTCGCGTTGCCGCACACCCAACCGATGCGCCAGCCGATCATGTCAAAGCCCTTGCTCATCGAATGGACTTCAACGCCTACATCCATGGCGCCGGGAATCTGAAGGAAGCTCAATGGTTCGCCTTGAAATGTCAGCAGAATATGAGCGGCATCTTGCACGATGATGAACTGATGCTCCTTCGCCAATTCAATCACTTGGGTATAAAATTCTTGCGTTGCAACTTGCCCCGTCGGGCTGTTCGGGTAATTGAGAACCAGCATCTTCGTCTTCTCCCAAACGTCCGAAGTCACCTTGCTGAAGTCGGGATAGAAATGGTTCTCTCGCAATAGCGGCAGTCGATAGACGGTGCCTCCGTAGTACTTGGTGTGCGTACCCGCAACCGGGTAACCTGGGACCGTCATCATGGTGACATCGCCAGGATTGATGAAGCAAGCTGGCAACATGCTCAGTGCAGTTTTGCTACCGATGCAGTGGTTGACTTGAGTGGTAGGATCGAGAGCGACGCCGAACTGCCGATGCATGAAACGAGCCGCCGCTTGTTTGAACTCTGCGGGGCCGTTGTCCATGTATCCGCGATTTTCAGGGCGATTGGCTTCGACCGTGAGCGCTTCGCGTACCTTCGTATCGGCCATAGAGTCGTTTTCGCCGATTCCAAAGTCAAGCAATTGGCGATGCGGGTAATCGGCTAATGCCTTTCGCTTGGCACGTTTGATCTTCTCGAACTTGTAGATCTCGTTTGATTTACCATAAGAAGAACCGCCGATGCGGTCTGCGAATAGAGACTGGAAATAGGGATCGGTCGTTTCGGTTTCTTGGGGGTGCGAGCTCGCGATAGTTGCCATATTTTTGTCGCTGCCTCTTCAGCAGAATTTGTGGGTTCGGACCAGAATCTGCTTATGATACGGTGGTTTGCCGTTTCGATCCATCGGCTAACAGGCTCGAACTATTTCTCTGCCAGCCCGTCCTCAATCATCAGCTTGAAAGTCTGAGAGATGCTTTTATCGTAAGGATCTGAAGAGATTTTGTACTTTTCGCAGATCGCCAGAATTCGCCGATAAACCTCTCTTAGTTGATCGTCACTGACGTCTTCCTTGAGTGTCAACCGACCGGATCGACCATCTTTCCTTGCCGTCGTTTGAAGGGTGAATTCCATCTCGTTCATGGACAGCTTGCCCTCTCCGGCTGCGCGAAGCCAGCGATCGCACACTCGAGCAAAGTCGGTTTTCTCTTGTTCAGTGAGTCCTTTGGATGCCTGAGCCCGGCGGTTGATATCCTCAACAACTCCCCATTGAAGGATTGGGGAATCAGAGAGCCGAACTCCCAAACGCGTCAGTTGTCGCGACGTCAGCTTGTCCTGTTCCATCTGCGAAGCCAGTGCGGTCAGGTCCTCGATGATCGCTACCTGATCCGTCTGGCTCAGTGAAGACTGGTCGACCCAAGGGATGAGTTGTTCCCGAAGAGCATAAGCCGCTCGACCGCCTTGTTTCCCGGTGAGCAGGAACGACATGATTGCCACAGCAACGCAAAGAATCACCAACCCAAAAATGAACACCACAAAGCAGGCTGGCCCTAACGGAACATCTTTCTGTTTGGTTTGTCCGTTGGTAGGAACATCGCTGCCGATGGAACCCGAGGAGTTAGGGGCAGAACTCAAGTCGTCACTTGTCTTTTTCTGAGGATTGATTTTTTGTTTCTTATTCTTCGTCAAATGCTATTTCCAACACTTCGTACCGCAGCGTTCCTTTTGGCGCAACCACCTCGACGATCTCGCCGATTTTTTTGCCCATGATGGCGGCCCCAAAAGGGCTGGTCGAGAGAATCCGTCCCGTTTCGTAGTTCTCGTCGCCGGCACCGACGAGGGTGTACTCTTCTTCATCCCCGAATTTAAGGTCTTTCAGCTTCACACGCGCACCGAACACAACCTGGTCGCGAGGAAGGGCGGCGGTATCTATGATGTGAGCACGTGAGAGTTTGGCTTTGAGAGCGTTGATCTTGGCTTGCATCAAGCCTTGATTCTCGCGTTGTGCGTGGTACTCGGCATTTTCCTTGAGATCCCCTTCCGCTCTCGCATCCGCGATCTTTTCCGCGATCAGTGGCATCTCTTCGTTTTCCAGACGCGCGATTTCGGCCTTGATTCGGTTGTAGCCCTCGCGGGTCATCGGCACGTAATCGGTCATCACATATCCTCCCATCTCAGAAAAAAAGATGCGACATGCCCCGTAATGGGAAGGCAGTCGCATCACTGTACCAATTTTGTTTGGTTTGAAACCCAACAATCTTTCCACTCTCCCTGCGATTGTCAAGCGATATGGCGGGAATGGAGCCCTTGTTTCCGAGTTTGGTGGATAGATCTTGGACAGATTTGTGAACCGATGAATAGATTCCGTCCAAGTTCATCTGCAACCACTGTCCGGGCTTGGCTCGAGAATCTATTCTTCTGTAGCACTAGCGTTCCATGGGCACGTAGAGCACGAACGGACCGCTGCTACTTTTGCGTTTATCCGTTAATCGACCGCATTTTTCGAATTTCCTGGAGGTTTTCATGCGATTCGCCATTCAATTCGCTTTGGCACTGGCTGGGTTCGCTATTGCGACAATGCTTCCAATGAACATTGCATCGAGTCAGGAATCTTCCCCCGGGATCGCTACCGCGAAGACGGGAGTTTCTGCAGTACAGCAAAGGGAAATGACCGAGAAAGCCATCGCCTTCTTGCGAACAGCCCAATCGCAAGATGGCTCCTTCAGTAGCCAAGCTGGCCCAGGAATCACCGGACTCGTGGCGACTGGGTTGTTAGCCGTGGGGCTACCGGTCGATGATCCAATGGTCCGCAAGAGCCTCGATTACATCCTCGCTTCTAGGAGGGCTGATGGAGGGCTGTATGCGGAAGGCTCTCGGCACGCCAACTACGAGACCAGTTTGGCAATCATGGCTCTCAGCCGCGCGAATTCCGATAGACGATACGATGCATTGATCCAGAATGGGCAAAAATTCGTAAAGACCGCTCAATGGGACGAGGGCGAGGGTCTGAACGAGAAAGATCCTGCATTTGGGGGGGCTGGCTATGGGAGTAAGTCGCGCCCCGATCTCTCCAATACTTCCTTCTTTATCGAGGCCCTGCGGTCAACCGGTGCTCCCGAAGATGACCCTGCCATCCAGCGAGCCCTCGCGTTCGTCAATCGATGCCAGAACCTCGAGTCCCCCGCAAACGACACTCCTTTTGCTCCGAAGATCAACGATGGCGGGTTTTACTACACGCCCGCTAACGGTGGCGAATCGATGGCTGGCAAAGATGACGCGACCGGTGGGCTCCGCTCGTACGCTTCGATGACCTACGCGGGGCTCAAGAGCATGCTCTATGCCGGCGTCGAAAAAGACGATTACCGCATCAAGGCAGCCAAGAGTTTCCTCGCGAAGAATTACTCCGTGAACAGCAACCCGGGTATGGGCGGGGCGGGACTTTATTACTATCTGCACACGATGTCCAAGACGCTCAGTCTGCTGGAGAATCCGATTTTCGTATCTGAAAAAGGAGAGCACGATTGGAAGCAGGATATCCTGACGCAATTGCAGCAGACCCAGCGCGAGAACGGTTCGTGGATCAATCCGGAAGCACGCTGGATGGAAGGGGATCCGAATCTGGTGACCGGGTACGTGCTGATGACATTGTCTTATCTGAAGTGAAAGAACGATCGGACTGATCGGACTGATCGGACTGATCGGACTGATCGGACTGATCTGCCTCGCGGGGGACTGTCGCTACCGACGAGTTTTGCACAATGCCACATCAGCGATGCCCAGCACGCGACGGCCGTTAATCTTTTCCTAACCCTCGCAGCATGGACGAGTTGCCGTCGATTTCGACGTTTTGAACTCGCCGATCGATTGGTTGCGTTTCCGTTTTGGATTACCTTCTTGGCGTCCGCGGGGCCACGACGGAACTCGCTCATTCCCTAACCAACTCGACGCAATGAATCCAACCGAACCTTCGTCTGAGATCGAGACCACTTCGCAGTCAATCGGAATGGAATTGGATCCTCAATCGCTCGCAGTGAGCGCGCCGTTTGTCGGGCAGTGGAACCAACTCATCAGCCAAACGAATTGGGAAAAGGGACGAATCATATCCGAATGGCGCTGCGCGCTCTTGGATTCCGGCGCTCCCATCACAGCCTACAGCGACGAAGCGTGGGCGCAATACGTAGGCGCGGTAACCAGCCAACATGTGGGGCGATTGCGCCGTGTCCACGAACGATTCGCACAACATCACGCCAGCTATCCAGGGCTCTACTGGAGCCATTTCCTGGCGGCGATCGAGTGGGATGACGCCGAGTTGTGGCTCGAGGGAGCCGTTCGCAGTTCCTGGAGTGTTTCCGAAATGCGACGAACCCGATCGGAAGCATCGATCGCGGCGGGCAAGGAACCGGAGCGGGACGAGGAACTCATTTCCTCGGAAGTTGACGATGGTTTTGTCGCACTCGCTTCGGACGACGAGGATACCGAGGGTCGCTTCGACGGAGACGCTTCATCCGGTCCGATGGCTGAGGGGCCTGATTTCGGGGATGAAGATACTCATAGCGAGGATGACCCAAGCCGCATTCAATCCGCAGACCCCGAGATGGCCTCTGGCGATCCGTTCGCTGAAGATCTGTCCGTTGAACGAGTCAACCCCTTCGTCACCCTGGGCGAATTGCCGCCGGATGTCGCTGAGGCGATGGAGCAGTTCAAACTCGCTATCATCCGACACCGCTCGGCTTCTTGGATCGATATCCCTCAATCGAAGATGGTGCAAGCCATCGAGGCCCTTCGCGCGTTCGCTCAGTCGTCCTAGGACTGGGAAAACGGCGAAAAAAACGTTAAAATCTCGGCGCACTCGGGCTGTTTCCTTGCGCACGTTCGCCCCATCCTCTCTCTCATGACCCTCATTGGCGGGAGACCCCTCCGGAATGAATGAAGAAATCCTGCAACGCATTGATCGTAATTACGGGATCGAAAATTGGTCCTCTGGTTATTTTGGCGTCAATCCGCAGGGGAATATCGTCGTTCATCCCGCGATGCACGATTCGCGATGGGTGGATCTGAAATCCGTGGTTGATCATTTGGTCCACGAGCGAAAGCTCAGCTTACCGATCCTGTTGCGGTTCCCGCAGATCCTGACCAATCAACTCAAGCTGCTCACGGGAGCCTATCGCGATTCGATCGAACAGTTTGGTTACCAAGGGAAACATTATCCAGTGTTCCCGATGAAAGTGAATCCTCGCCGTGAAGTGGTTGAGGAATTCCTGAAAGAGACCGGACGTCATCGCGTTGGGCTCGAATGCGGTAGCAAGGCTGAACTCTACGCCGCCATCGCTCAAGACCAAACGCCGGAGTCGCTCCTGATCTGCAATGGCTTCAAGGACGAGTCTTTCTGCCGTCTAGCGTTGTTAGGCGTTCAATCGGGCAAGCGTGTAGTGGTCGTGATTGAGAAGGCAAATGAGCTCAAGATTCTACTGCGGGTTTGCAATGAACTCGGAGTATTTCCATGGATCGGATTGCGAGCCAAGCTGTATACGCGTGGGTCCGGCAAGTGGGCAAGTTCGGGAGGCGATTCCGCGAAATTCGGACTTACGACATCGGAGATTCTTCAGTGTGTACGCTTGCTTCGCGAAGAAGGGAGAGAGCAATGCCTGCGGTTGCTCCACTTCCACATAGGCAGCCAGATCACCGACATCAAACGGGTGAAAAACGCAATGAAGGAAGCGGCTCGCGTCTATGCCAAGATCCATCAATGGGGCCTGCCTGTCGATTACCTCGACATCGGCGGTGGACTCGGCGTGGACTATGATGGTTCCAAGACACGGACCGAATCATCGATGAATTACACGGTGGAGGAATTCGCAAACGATGTGGTCTACACCGTGCAGACGGTGTGCGATGAAGAAGATGTGCCGCATCCCAATCTCGTCACCGAGAGCGGTCGCATGATGACCGCCTACCATACGGTGCTCGTCGTCTCGATCCGCGAGGAAATCGAAACATTCGCCGACGATCAACCAGAAGTCACCATCGATGAAGACGATCCGCAAGTCATCACCGAACTGAAGGGCCTGTGCGATGATCTCAATGGCAAAAACTACTTCGAGTATTATCACGACGCGGTTGAGCACAAGGATGAACTGCATACCCAGTTCAATCTTGGACTGATTTCGCTCGAGGATCGTGCGAAAGGGGAGGTCTTATATTGGGAAATCTGTGCGCGTGCCCTTCGCGAATCCGAACAAACGCGCAACCCGAACGAAGAATTCGAAGATGTGAAACGGATCCTTGCAGCCAAGTATCTCTGCAATTTTTCACTCTTCCGATCGGCACCTGATTCTTGGGCCATCGGCCAATTGTTTCCTATCGTCCCTCTCCATCGATTGCACGACCCGAAGATTGACTTCGCGACCTTGGTTGATGTGACCTGCGATTCCGATGGCAAGATCGATAAGTTCGTCGACCTGCGCGATGTCAAGGAAACTTTGGAACTCCCGGAGTGGCGAGAGTCCGAAGACTATTTCCTTGGGATTTTCCTGATCGGTGCCTATCAGGAAGTCATGGGCTCGTATCACAACCTCTTCGGCTTGCCCAACGAAGCTCAGATTTTCATCGAAGCCCCCGACCGATTTCACGTCGCAAAGATCGTCTCCGGGAGCAAGATCCAGGACATGGTTTCGTTTGCGAGGTACGATGTCCATCACTTGCACGACCAATTCGCCAAACGCGTTCGCGGTATGGCGGTTAACGGTCAAACGACTTCCGATGCCGCTGAGCAATTGATGCGGCAATACGAAGCTGCCGCAACTTGGTCCACCTATCTCGATTAGCCAGGCCTTCCTGCGAGGAGTCGTCGATGGCCCGCAACGAACAACTGATTCGTCAACACAAGATCATTCAGGTCCTCGAGCGCCGGCGTTACGGCGCAACCTTGGAAGATCTGCGAGATACGGTCGTCGATGAATTGGGGCTCGGTAGTCTGCATGTTCGCAGCATTCGGCGGGACATCGAAGCATTGCAAGCAGCCGGTATGCCCATCATCACCGAGGAGACTCAGTCGGGCAAAGTATGGAAGATGAGTCGCGCCGATACGGGACTGCATCGCCTCACCATCACCGCCAGCGAACTCATCTCGCTGTCGATGGGACGCGACCTGTTGATCCCACTGGTCGGGACTCAATTCTGGCAAGGGATCGAAGCGTTCTGGAATAAAGTCCGCGAACAATTGCCCGCAGGGGTTTGGGAACACTATGAACGCTATCGCCGAACGCTCCGCATCCTCGGCGTCGTCCCCAAGACCTACGAGAAACAGCAAGGGGTCCTCAAAACCATCAACCGCGCCATTCAAGAGCATCGACGGCTCGACGTCGAGTACGAATCAACCGGTCAAACCCCGCGCAAGCGAATCCTCGAACCCTATGGTCTCGCGATTTTTCAGTCGAGCATCTACTTGGTCGCCGTCGAAGCGGGAGTGAACCTGGATGCCGATCCCCAAGAGCGACTAAGGCACTGGAAACTCGATCGCTTTCATCGAGCGACCGCCTTGGATGACTGGTTCAAACCCGATGAGGATATCGATCTCAATAGCCACCTCGGTCGAAGTGTCGGCATCTTCAGCGGAGACCAGCCGATCATGTACCGAGTGCGGCTGAACGCCAAGGCGGCGCGGTGGGTCCAGGAAGAACCTTGGCACGCCGAGCAGCAGATGGAAATGTGCCAGGACGGCTCCAGCATCCTCACCGTTCCCGCGTTTCACCCCATGGAAGTCATCCCCAACGTCCTCAGGCTCGGGGCCGATGCCGAACTCCTGGAGCCGGCCAACGCCCGCCAATGGATCGCCGAGCAAATCGCTCAAATGGGGGCCAGATACCAGAAATCTAGCGTTTCCCGGGGTTCGAAACGGTCTTGAAATCCTCGGGGAAGCCCGCAGTTCGTCTTCCCTCAAGGGGTGGATTCAGCCACAATGTCGGCTTGGATTCCCCGTCTTAACTTCGGGGCTTGGCAAACCTTACATCCGGAATGATCACATCCATGTCCGACGCAAAAGTGTTGGGAGAGGTCGACCCTTCGGTGCTGGCCGCTGCTGGTCAAGTAGCAGCCTTGGTTGACGTCGACCCTGCGGAAACAAGCGAGTGGCTCGGGTCCCTAGACTATGTTCGCAAGAGCCGCGGAAATGAACGCGTACGATACTTGCTGACTGCCCTCGATAATCGAGCCCGCCGCGATGGGGTCGAGATCCCGTTTGAGACCACCACTCCCTATATCAATACCATTCCCGCCGCGGAACAACCCGCCTACCCCGGCAATCGCGAATTGGAACGACGAATCAAGAGCATCATCCGTTGGAATGCTATGGCCATGGTGGTGCGGGCCAATAAGAAGAACAAAGGCCAAGGGGGCCACATCAGTACTTTCGCGAGCAGCGCTACGCTCTACGAAGTCGCCTACAATCATTTCTTCCGGGGACGTGGTGACTCAGGTTACTCCGGTGACTTGGTCTACTTCCAAGGGCACGCATCCCCAGGAATGTACTCGCGTGCATTCGTCGAAGGACGATTACCGGAAATTAAGCTCGAAAACTTCCGACGCGAGTTGGCTCCGGAGGGTGGCTTGAGTAGCTATCCACACCCGTGGCTGATGCCCGAGTTCTGGGAGTATCCCACGGTATCCATGGGGCTCGGCCCCATCATGGCGATTTACCAAGCGCGATTCAACGAATATCTCAACGATCGCGGACTCAAGGATACCCGGGGCCAAAAGGTTTGGGCCTTCCTCGGCGATGGCGAATGCGATGAACCGGAAACGCTAGGGGCCATCACGCTCGCGTCGCGCGAGAAACTCGACAACCTCGTCTTTGTCGTGAACTGCAACCTGCAGCGTCTCGACGGACCCGTCCGGGGCAATGGCAAGATCATTCAGGAACTTGAAGCGGTATTCCGCGGTGCCGGTTGGAATGTCATCAAAGTGATTTGGGGTAGTGATTGGGATCCTCTCCTCGAAAAAGACGAATCGGGCTTGCTCGTCCAGCGAATGACCGAGGTGGTCGATGGTCAGTATCAGAAATATACGGGGATGCCCGGCTCCTACATCCGAGAGCATTTCTTTGGCAAGTATCCCGAACTGTTGAAACTGGTCGCGAATTATTCGGACGAGAAGCTTGAGAAGATGAATCGAGGGGGCCATGACCCTGAGAAGGTCTACGCGGCTTTCAAGGCCGCCGTCGAACACAAGGGACAGCC
>JAGWWZ010000086.1 GCA_018970165.1 Planctomycetota bacterium
AGTTTGTCGATGCCACTGGCTCCGAAAGTCTTAGCTGCGCCCTCGATCTTGGTCAGTGCATTCTTAGCACCCTCTACATCCTTGATGCCTTCTAGCGTTCCAGTCAATTCCTCGAACGTCGACGTCAGAGACGTCTTCAGGTCGGTCAGGTCTGGAAGTTCCGGTGTAACGGGCAACGATGGAGTATCCATATCGGTGCTGGATTGGATTTTTGCTGTATCGGTTTGCTTGACGTTGTTGGCTTCCTTCGCCTTGAACAAATAGGTGTACCCCAAGTAACCCAGTACACCGATTGCGATCAATGGCAACAGCCATTGCAACGGATTGCCGGAAGGTGCGGTCTGTGCGGTTTGCGATGCGCTCGAGGCGAGGTTTCCCGCCAATCCGAGTGCTCCTTGCAACTCCGATGGAACGGCCCCTGCGAGGAAGTTCTTTTGACCTCCCAACAAGTTAGTCAAAGCTCCAATATCAAAACCGCCAGCACTCTTGGCTTGCTTTCCAACAACGGCCATCACGATCGGCACGAGTAGCTTGAGCAAGCTGCCAATTGACTTCTCGTTGAGTCCGAGCAGCTTCACCAATGTTGATACAATGTTCCCTTGATCGGATCCAAAAAGCATCGGGATGAGCTTTCCACCCATCGACATGAGATCTGGGCCGCCAGAGGAACTTCCTCCTCCTCCGAGAAGTCCACCCAAGTTGTTGAGAATTGAGGTGTCTGTATCTTTCAGAACGCTGCTCAATTCCGAAGCGCCACCTGGAGTGGATGCTTTTTTCATCATCCCGCCGATCAGCATTGGCACGACGGCTTTAAGAGCCGAGGCAGTTTGCTGTTTGTCGAGACCGACTGCGGATCCGAGTTGGTCGGCGACTTGACCAGCGAGGGCGTCTTTAACGCTATCTAGTAAGTTAATTGCCATTCGAAATTTTTTCCCTTGATAGAGAGAGGACGGAATCAAAAACCTATGGAGACCGGGTAATATCGCAATTTCACGATAAATGTGCAGTCCGGCGAGGTTAATATTCCCGAGTTTTCTTTGGATTTCAAGGATCCTTTTCGGGCAATTCAATTCTGGTAGCCTATTGGGTTATGAGCCTAAACCTTTCCGCATTTCAGATCTGTCAAACCGCAAGTCAATCATTGCAGGGACTGCGTATCGCAACTCATCGCCCTGAAGATGGTGGTCGAGTCATAGACTTTGGTTGCCAAACACCTGGTGGAGTTCAGGCTGGCATCATCCTGGCCAAAATATGCATGGCGGGCATGGCGGATATTTCGATCCATCCCGCAACTCCGTCTTTGGGGCCTTGGCCGGTCGTTCAAGTGGTGACCGATCACCCTGCCCATGCGTGCATGGGGGCCCAGTATGCAGGTTGGAAAATCTCTGTTGGAGAATTTTTTGCGATGGGTTCGGGGCCGATGCGTGTCAAGCGAGGTGGCGAAGCCGTCCTCGATCGATTATCGATCGTCGACCCCGCATCCGAAGCGGTGGGCGTGCTCGAGTGCGATGCGCTGCCCGGTCCAGAAGTCATCGCGCATGTCGCGCAGAAATGCAAGACCAAGCCGGAACATGTGACCCTTTGCGTGGCGCCGACGCGAAGCATTGCAGGGGTGATTCAAGTGGTCGCGCGATCGATTGAAACCGCCCTGCATAAACTCTTTGAAAGCGGATTCGATCTCCATTGCATTGTATCGGGACACGGCACTGCGCCACTCCCTCCGATCGCAAAAGACTTCGTCGAAGGGATCGGTCGGACCAATGATGCGATCCTCTACGGAGGGCATGTCACCCTTTGGGTCGATGCGAGCGACGACGAAATTCTCGCGATCGGGCCCACGATTCCTAGCTTAGGATCCCGCGATTACGGTAAGCCATTCGCAAAAACTTTTAAAGAATACAACTACGACTTCTATCAAGTCGATCCCGGGCTCTTCGCGCCAGCCATGGTTACTCTGGTGAACCAACGGAGCGGAAATTCGTTTCGCTTCGGTGCCTTGAATCCCACGTTGCTCGAGACATCCTTTGGCGAGGCGTTCGATTGACCGTTCATCTAGGGATCCTCGGATCGGCAGACGGTTGGTACATCCGAGATTTGCAACGGGCGGCGCAAACGTTGAACTCTTCGTATCCAATCCATATCTCTCCGCTGAGTTTCGGCACCCTCGCGGTTGCTTATGAAGGAGGAGACTACCCGAGATGGAGCGCCCATGACGAACGGGGCAAATCGATAGGCCAGAGTATCGATCTGCAAGCTCTGATGGTTCGCACGATGCCGTTGGGATCGCTCGAACAGGTGATCTTTCGCATGAACGCACTCCATGTTGCCGAACGCAATGGAACCAAGGTAATCAATCCACCGAGGTCGTTAGAAATTGCGATCGACAAGTGGCTGTCGCTGGAAACATTGCGAGCATCCGGGCTTGAGATCCCGCGTACGGTCTGTTGTCAAACACGGGAATCAGCAATGCATACCTGGCAGGAGGTCTTTCGGGGCGATTGTGTCGTCAAGCCGATCTTCGGAGGAGAAGGTCGCGGCATCCTGCGAGTCTCCGATCCCGATATGGCTTGGCGAGTCTTCAGCACGCTCGAGCAGATCGATGCCGTGATCTACCTTCAGGAATTTCTTCCCAGTCAAGGTTTCGATTTGCGACTGCTGGTGATCGATGATGCCGTGTTCTGTGTGCGTCGCGAAAACCCCGATGATTGGCGAACCAACGCAGGCCGGGGTGGTCGGTTCACTTCGCACAACCCGTCCTTCGAACAAGTCGATATCGCGTTTCGGGCCGCCAAGGGGATCGGAGCCTGGATGGTCGGCGTGGACGTTCTCCCAACGGTCGAGGGGCGGAATGTGTTACTGGAAGTCAACGCGGTACCAGGGTGGCGGTCGACCGCCTCCGCTCTCGATATCGATATTGCGCAGTTCCTTCTCGAACGGTTGATGCTTCACAGATAGGAGTCGAAGGGAATCATGGGAATCGTCTTGATCACGGTCCTGATGCTGATCGCCAGCAACATCTTCATGACCTTTGCATGGTATGGTCATTTAAAAGATCTCAAGGATCGACCGTGGCTCGTTGCGGCAATGGTGAGTTGGGGGATCGCATTGTTCGAGTATCTGATCCAGGTCCCCGCCAATCGCATCGGCAGTTCGATGTTGACCCTTCCACAACTGAAGATCATCCAGGAAGTGGTTACTCTGTGCGTTTTCGTTCCGTTCGTGGTCGTCTACATGAAGCAATCTTTGAGATGGGATTTTTTATGGGCAGCGCTATGTCTATGCGGTGCGGTGTATTTCATCTTTCGCGAAGGGTTTCAGACACCTGCGAACTGAATCGATGATCGAACGTTAAGAGACCATCCCAACCCGAAATGTAAGTGAGGGATAGACTTACGTCGCTTACGACTTGTTCCCTCGCGGGGCCCTCGCTCACGTGTCGGGTTATGATAATTCCTGGCAAAACATTGACACTAGCAATTGCAACCATCAAAAGCGCGACTTCGAAGAGCATGAGCGAAGAATGAATTCACTTCAGAAACTCGCAGCCAGATCAGCCGTCCAGGCTTCCACCAAGACGGCTGGACTGACGTTGCGATCGACTTGCTCGCGAGCCTCCTCGGTACGATGGATCAACGTCGAGAGTTCGCTAGGAGACAATCGCAATCGAGCATCGAGGTCACACTCGAGGCCGAGGTTTCCTCGCATGGAATTTCGAAAAACATCCAGGGCTTGATCGAGGATCCATTTCAATCGTTCGCGGCGAGGCTGGGCATCGGTGCCGATCGATTTGAGATGCCTATCGATCTCCTGGCTAAGTCCTGTGAAATTCAAGGGGGACTGAATCAAGCTCTCTCGCAATTTGCTTCGAAGCTCAGAGAGAGTCTCATTCAGCGCACTCTCAGCCGATTCGATCGATCCGTGGGCTGTAGCAGCTACTCGCTTCGCTTCTTCGAGACTAGAGACCTTCCCCAACCGAACCAGGAGGGTGGCGAGTTCCTCGTCGGTTAATCGTGCGAATCGGACCACTTGGCATCGGGAACGAATGGTCGGGAGTTGCCGTTGCTCTGAAGTTCCGATCAAGAAGATCATCGAACCCGCTGGAGGCTCTTCAAGGGTTTTGAGGAGGCTATTGGCACCCTCAATATTGAAGGTGTCGACATCGTCGATGATGGCGATCTTGCGACGTCCAGAGTAAGGTCGCATACGCAACTCATAGCAGAGTCCTTCTCGCATTCGAGCGTCCTTGCTACCGACGAGTTGGTCGATGGAGAGTTCAGTCTTGTCCTCATTTTTTCTTACGCGAAGAACATCGGGATGCGTGTTCGCTTCCACCTGCACGCACGCTTCACAGTGGCCGCAAGGTTGGAAACGCGCAGGATCGTTGGTGGTGCAAAGCATCGTTTTTGCGATCAATTCGGCGAAGGTCCGTTTACCGATGCCGCTTGGTCCGACGAGCAGAAACGTACTTGCGAGACGATTGCTGCCGATCGCGTTCGCGAACCATTGGCGTTGGCGATGGTGGCCGATGAAAGTGGTCCAATCCATGATTCACTCGCTCGACGTAAAGGTCCCGGGCAATTTCAATCGGAGCGCCGTGATGGCCCAGCGCCCGACGATGCTTTGTTGTGCCTGCAGTCGGTCTTGCTCGCGTGCGAGCAATTGTTTGATGGAGGGGGTGGATTCAAGAGGAACACTTCGATCTCCAGTTTTCGAACGGATCCGTTCCAAGATGGCTGCATGGATCGATTGGCGATCGTACTGGGATGTTTCCTGGTAGGCGGCGTATGCTTCATTCCACGCGGCAAGGTCCGTGTCGTTGATGGAAACACCGGACGACTTCAGATCTGCGTCGAATACCGCGAAGCGCTTCGCGAGGTCTTGCGAAGCAGCAGGCCAATCGGATCGCGCGCGATCGAGCCGCGTCATGATGGTTTGGAATTGGATCGCAATCGACAACGTCCATGCCAACAGGAGTAGCAAGACGATGACGAACGGCGCAACGAACCGCTTGCCTCGAATGGTCACTCCCGGAGGAGCAACCCGAGAAGGGGCGTTTGATGATTCGCTGGCAGTAGCCATAGGTACCACTTTCTAGGTTTCAAAGCTGCGGCCTGTTGGACCGTCTCAACCTGAAACGTGCCAAGGTCGCTTACCCTAGGTTGAAGGCCTTTTCCATTTGCTTGCGAACAACTGTCAATCGCTGCACATCGCCACCACCGACTTCGGCAGTGGTCCAGCCGCTCCAGTTGATGTCGTCGAGCCCCTGTCGCACTTGATCCCAAGGCACATCGTCATCGGCAGAGGTAATGTCGACAAACTTATCCTTGGCCCGGCTGAAGCCCTTGATGTCAAGCTTCACGCAACGATGTCCAAAGGCCCGCAGCCACTCGCGAGGTTGACCGTATTTCCAATGGTTGCCGATGTCATAATACATCCCAACCCAAGGGCTTGAGAAACTATCGACGAACTCGATGAAGCGATTGGGAGACTGCTCGGGTGGCTTATCGTGATCGTAATGCATCCTGTTCCACACGTTCTCGATCAAGATCGGTTGACCGAGCGAAGCCGCGAGCGGGAGTAGTTTTTTGATTTCAGTATGAGCTCGTTCGTTGATCTCGGATTCTGATCCGTCTTCGCCACGTCCGACCACGATCAAAACCCCACTACCTCCGATCGCATGCGAAATGCGAATGCAATGCGCTATGTTCGCGACCCCTGCGCGGCGATCTTCTTCTTTCGAACTGGTCAGTCGCTTGCTCCAATGTTCATGATTGATGGCATTGTGGCAAAAGACCCCCGACTCTTGGACTGCAGAACGAGCTTGGTCAACCGTGAACTTACCTGCCTCATCAAAATCGACTCCATCGAAGCCCGCTTGATGTGCCATCTTCAAACGCTCGACCAACGACAAAGCCTTGCCGTTTGCCTCAGCTTGAATCATCGAGAGCTTGCATGAGAGCAAGATACGTTTGCCTTCGGGAGGTACGATGGTCGAGCTGCGAGACTTGACCGGCTGATCATCGGCTTGGCTGATATATGCAGACGAAAGAACAGTCGCCGCAGCACCGGTTGCCACAGCTTGCGAGAGAAATCGTCGTCGGGGAGCGACGCGGGAGGGAGTGGTCATGATCGTGTTTGCCTCAAGAATCGGAGAGAAAGGAATGGTTGTATAGTAACCAGATTCTTTCTCGGCGTGTAGATTGAGGCCCGCAGACATCACTCCCGCCGCATGGAGAAACCGGTGTAATGGAGGCCGGTTTCCTCGTCGATGACAAACGCGCCGCCAGGAGCCAGATACTTGGCGATCACTTCGAACGGCGGAAGCTTCTTTCCCTTGAGAGCGACTACGATTGCTTGGAAAAACGGGTTGTTCTCCGAAATTTGCTCCATGCTGTCGATGTTGTCAGGATCCGTCGCCAGATCGTACATCAATCGCATCCCTTCCTCAGGCCTCTGGTAGGCGAGAATCGACATATCGGCGTTCTTGGTTTGGGCCTTGATCCGGTCCCGAACCAACTTGAATTCGATCGAATCCGACAATGGCCCATCCCCCCCGTTGTAGAAGGCGATGGCATCTTCGATCGCCTTCAGAGAGTCGCTGGCGATCAATTCCTTACCCAACACACACATCGCAGGTTGCGGAAGCCTGACATTCGGATTGCCACGATCTGGATCGCTCGGAATTTCGACATAGTAGACATTCACATCGCCGACCAGCTTGGACTTCACACCAGGACCAAGGTCTTTGAATTTTTCGTAAAGCTTCGGAAGGATCTCAGTCTTGACTCGCGAGGCATCCTTGATGTGAACGCTATAGATATTGGATTGGCTGTTGATCTTCTTGGGAGGGACGATGGTCTGGACGAGGGTGAAGCGATCATCAAAGACATCGAGGATATCTTTTCGGACATCGATTCCGAGGTTCTTGTTACCCGGGACAATTACATTGCGTTCAAAGGTGCCTTCGCCAGCGAACGTGTCGGTGATCTCTTGAACGGCGTTGAATGTTTTGGTGAAATCCCAATTGATAGTCGTGTAGGAGACGACTTGATCACTGACCCACGATTCCGGCTCGGTTGATCCGCTCTTGGGCCGAAGAACTCGCATGATCCCTTGCCGATTAGGATTGAGGAGGAGATGTCCGTGAATGATGGAATCGAATTCATTGGGGGCGATGATCATGCTGCCGCCTATCCCTTTGATGCCATCGACACCGAGAGTTTTCAAGGCAGATAGAACGACGACCGAGCCGCTGCTGCTTTTACCGATTTCTCGAACCATGGCTAGCGGATCGACAAAGAATGAAATCTGAGGACGCTCTCCTTCCGTTCCGACACATCGGCTCATGATCGTTGTGAAGTCTCGATTGTCGGCAAGCGGTTTGTGATCGATGCCATTGCCGGTCCAGACCATGGCAAGTTGTTCGAGGTAATCGGTCTTGGTACATGCCACGAATACTCCGGAGTCGATGAAGAATCCAGCGCTTTCTCCTGGGCGTCGCCCTGAGACGGTTGTGAGGGTGATCTTGCCAACATCTTTGCTCTCGGGTGGCCGGCCAGCTTGATCGGCTGCCTGAAGCGCTCGATCGAGCAATAGTTGCAGGGCAGGCAACTCTTCACCCGCCTCCAGCATGACCACAAACGCGGGCTCGGCCTTGGTCCCGATCAGTGCCATGGCGAACTCGCCGTTGGGAACGGAAAGGAGTTCTTCAAAGTTCAAGCCGATCGCGTCCTGCATCCCTTGAAGGTTGCCGATCAGAGTCGAGTAAAACGATCCCAAGATCGGCTTTATCTGCGGATCCTCGGCCATTTTCCCCATCCCGGTGACGGAGAGCCGTTCCTTCAAGTCCCTCGTATCATCGATACGCATATATGCCAGGGTTTTGTTGGAAAAGAGTCGAGGAGCGGTCGGCCGTTGGGCTTGAGCAGTAGCCAAACCGAAGGAAAGGGATAATGCCAGCGCCGCCAGAGATGTGTATACGGTTTTCATAGTGCTGTGTATTCGGGGGCCTGGACCAGATATTGACAAAATTTTTGTGAAACGATCCTCAGCATTCTAACTCCAATCCGCTCCTTGTTCGATCTCTTGAACAATTAACGCTTCGTATTGCTCCTCGCAAAACCGGTCGGTCATCCCCGCGAGATAGATTCCGGTCGCGCGAGACACACCCCAGGAACTAGCCAGGGTTTGAAAGCGATCGGGGAGTCTAGCGGGATGATGGAGCAGCAAATCGAATAACTCCCGCAATCGCTCTGCAGCTTGTTGGCGAATCTGTATCAATCGGGGATGACGATAGACATTCTCGAAAAGGAAACGCTCCAACTGTCCTTTGTCTGCCGCAAAAGTATCGGTCATTTCAAGGCGACAACCTTCCTGCTGCACATCCAAACTCGTCTGCCCTTCGAGAGGCTCCAGGATCCGCTTTGACTGTTCGAGCAGGTCGCTTATTTGCAATTCGATCAGGGTGTGAACGAGCAATTGCCGCCGCCGTTCAGGCTCGGCTTGGTCTAGGGGGACCAAGTGCCGGGCCCGCTCGACGAGCGCCAGGCCCGAGAGTTGTTGCCAATCGAGCAAACCCAACTTGAGTGCATCGTCGACATCATGTGCATCGTAGGCGATGCTGTCGGCAGCATCGACCACTTGGATTTCCAGCACCGGAGTTGCGGCTTGGTCTTTGTGACTGCGGAACTGTTGGCCGGAGAGAACCTCGCGAGTCAAATTGAGACCGGAGTACTGTGTGTAGCGTTGTTCGAGATGGGTTACGAGGTCGAGGGCGAATTGATTGTGAGAGAAGCCCCCTTCATGTCGGAGCGACTCATCGAGCGCATCTTCACCGCAGTGGCCGTAGGGTGGGTGACCTATATCGTGTAAGAGAGCAAGGGCCTCGATCAAGTCTTCGTTGAGGCCAAGCGTTCTGCCGATGGTTCTGGCCAGCGATGCAACTTCATGGGTGTGGGTCAATCGCGTTCGATGATAATCCCCCATATCCCCCGTAAACACCTGCATCTTGCCACTTAATCTTCGAAACGCAGCGCTATGCAGGATGCGATCGCGATCCCGTTGAAAGGGACCGCGATATCGATGGTGAGGTTCATTGTGCTCTCTCCCCTCGGAATCAATGGAGTGCATGGCATACGAAGCGAGCAAATGCTGCTCTCGTTCCTGCCACGGTAAGGTCGATTGTTGGTTGCTGGGAGTATGCATAGATGCAAACGCTCGAGGATGATTCAAATCATAGCCAAGTTATCGCGATGGATGACCTCTTCGTAGGGGCATTGTCCCAAGATCTGTTCGATACGATCGGAGCGGCAGCCTTGAATTTTACGAATTTGCTCCGAGCTATAGTTGGTCAAGCCGCGCGCGATCTCTTGCGAGTCACCGCTTCGCACCGAGATGATATCTCCTTTGCCGAAATCCCCTTCAACCCGTGCTATACCGATCGCAAGCAGACTGCGGCCGCCATCTTGCATCGCCTGCACCGCACCATCGTCGACGATGACTGCACCGTTGGTCTGAGCGGAAAAACCGATCCAACGCTTTCGCGATGCCAGTCCTCTTGATTGGGGCATAAAAAGAGTCCCAATCGATTCCCCGCGCGCCAGGCGAACCAGCACGTCAGGTTCTCGCCCCCAGGCGATCGCTGCAGGCTGACCACTGTTGGTAACGAATCGTGCCGTTGCCAACTTGCTGGCCATCCCCCCTTTGCTGAAGCCTGTATTTCGATCTCGCACCAAGTCTTCGATCGATTCGTCGATCTTGGCGACGGTCGATAAGACCATCGCGCTAGGATCCCGGGGATCACGGTCGTAAAGACCATGCACGTCGCTCAAGATGACCAACGCCGAAGCATGAAACAATCCGGCCACCATACCCGCCAATCGATCGTTGTCGCCGAATGTCGTCTTCAATTCATCGACGGCAACCGAATCGTTCTCGTTGATGATCGGTATTGCACCCAGTTCCAGCAAACGTAGCAACGTGTTGCGGACATTGAGATAGGCAACTCGATCATCTAATTCTGCGGCAGTCAGCAGGATTTGTGCCGCTCGCGAGCCATGATGATGCAAGGTTTGCTCGTAGACTTGGATCAAATGCGTTTGACCGATCGCCGCCACAGCCTGCAGTGTCGCCAGATCGGTGGGACGCGAAGTCATTCCCAATCGCCCCATCCCGCTAGCTACAGCGCCGCTGGAAACCAGTACGACCTCTTTTCCCATCTCTCGAAGGACCACCATCTGCGTGGCGAGCGAGGCGATTTGGTCTGCGTCGAGCTGGCCACTGGAATGGGTGAGCGAACGAGAGCCGACCTTGATAATCCAAGTTGGAGCATCCACCAAAGCTTTACGATCAGAATCCATCGCCGCTCAATGATCCTTGAGGTGGAGTATTCAGGTAGCGCTACCCGCGCTGCGTTCTTCGATCAAGGCGTCGAGTTCACTGCGCAGGCGCGAAAGGATTTCGTCGTAACCAAAAGCACCGATCGACTCACTCCCTCGCTTGAGATTGACTTTCGCAGGACCACACCAAAGCCCCAGATCGGCATCATCGGTTTCTCCCGGTCCATTCACCCGACAACCCATCACCGCGATGGTAATCGCGTAGTCCTTGGCATACTGAGTCATCTCTTTGACTTGCTGAGCCAATTCAACGAAGGCTTCGTTCTCCACCCGTGAACAGCTCGGGCAGGAAATAATGTTTAACTTCGATGGGTCGAGCGCAACGACCGAACGAAGTCTACCGCTATAGATATCGTCGACGATTTGACGCCCTACCTCAATCTCCATCGACTTCTTGGAGTTCGGGACGGTCAACGATACGCGAATCGTGTCGCCGATCCCCCGACCAATCAACTGCTCGAAAGCAATTCGTGTCTTAATGATTCCGTCCGGCGGCAATCCAGCCTCGGTCACACCCAAATGCAATGGAACATCGGGTCTGAGTTCCGCAAAGCGACGATTGACTTCGACAACCTTCGAGGGATCGCTGTCCTTGAGAGAAACAACGTAACGAGTGAACCCAATCGAATCGAGCAGCTCGCAATGCTCGGTCGCCGAAGCTAGCATTGGACCGATCGAATCGTGCGGATCGAATTTCTCTTTGATAGCAGGGTCGACGCTCCCGCAGTTCACACCGACCCGCATCGCGCAATCGTTCGCGACCGCTGCCTCAACGAGAAACTTCACTTTGTCCTGCCAGGGCTTGGACTTCTCATGATGATACAAGTGTCCTGGATTGTATCGGACCTTGTTCACATGCGGAGCAACCTTCACCACCAAACGGTAGTTCTCTTGTAGGTCAACCGACAAATTAGCCTCGGTCTGGGCGCGGATCTCAGCCAGGGCCGCCGCGTCCTTGTCGCTGTCGACCGCGATGCGGACCACGTCTGCCCCCGCTCGATGCAGGTCGTTGATCAGCGCGACCGTCGCAGGCACATCGGTTGTATGGGTTGCAGTCATACTCTGGACCGCAATCGGATGCCCCGAGCCAATTGAAATCGTTCCAATTCTGACCGACCGCGTTGGGTTGCGTTGGATTTGCATAGTTTTTCTTCAAAGGATGCCTTGTTGATGATGGCATTCTAGCAATCTTTCCACATCTCGCAAAACGCGGCCCCTCGCAAAGGACCGCATCCCTCGCGCGATCCGGGTACAATGAGCCAACGCACCCGCAAGGGTCCGATCGCCTGTCGAGGTTAGGAGTGCTGTGTAATTCGTAACTCGCGGGGATACCTTTACATCAATAAGGAATGATTATGAGCGGCATAGGTCGTCGAACAGCAAAGGCTTGGACTGCAATAGGCTTGTTGCTAGCAATGTATTCAGGGGCTTGGTGCTATGCGGATCAGTGGGCCCACTGGCGAGGGCCGATCGGCAACGGAGTCGCCCCCGATGCCAATCCACCTACAGAATTCGGACCGGATAAGAATCTGAAATGGAAAGTGGAGATACCGGGTAACGGAAGCGGATCACCTGTGATTTGGGAGAAACAAGTCTTCGTGACCACCGCCGTTCCAAGCGGCAAGTCCAATCAGTTCGATTTTCGAGTGCTAGCTATCGATCGAGGTACGGGGGCCGTGCAGTGGTCGAAAAGCGCTGTCGTCGCCACACCGCACGAGGGAACCCATGAGACCAACGGATTCGCGTCCGCTTCGCCATGCACGGATGGGAAACATGTGTATGCCTACTTTGGATCTCAGGGGCTCTTCTGCTACACAATGGATGGCAATCTGGTTTGGAAGCGCGATTTTGGGGACATGCGCATCCGAAACAGCTTTGGAGAGGGGAGTTCTCCCACGCTAGCAGACAATCTCATCATTGTTCCATGGGACCATGAGGGGAAATCGATGCTGTTCGCCCTGGATAAAGAAACAGGCAAATCCATGTGGGAAGTTCCTCGCGACGAACCCACTTGCTGGGCGACCCCCTTGGTCGTTGCCGATACTTCGGGGCGCAAGCAAATCGTCATGAACGGGCAAACTGCCGCCAGGGGCTACGACCTCAAGACCGGTGAGGAGTTGTGGCGATGTGGGGGCCAGACCCAGCGTCCGTGCGCATCAGCGGTTGCAATGGACGGTGTGGTCTATGTTGCGAGCGGGTTTCGAGGGTCGTTCGTGGGAGCATTTGATCTGACCGGCAAAGGGGACCTGAAGGGTACCAAGAATGTGCTGTGGACCCAGACCAAGGACACTCCAGATGTCGCAAGTCCTTTGCTATCAAATGGTCGGCTGTACTACTACAAAGAGAAGACGGGGTTGCTCACGTGCGTGGAAGCGAAAACGGGCAAGACTTTATTTTCGGCTAGCCGGGTGCCTGGGGTGACTCGCACCTATGCTTCACCAGTCGCTGCGTCCGGACGCATCTACCTGACCGATCGCGGAGGGGCGATCACGGTGATTGAAGATGCGGCGGCACTAAGGGTTTTGGCTACCAATCAGGTAGGAGAGGGTGTTGATGCTACCCCTGCACCGGTGGGGAACGAACTCTTTGTGCGCGGTGAGAAACACCTGTTTTGCTTTGCTAAACCGTAGACTGCCGCCGCTGAAGGTGCCGTTCGCTTCGGACTTTTCGTTACGCTTTACCTAAACCGACTCAATTTCGCCGAGCCTCAGTTCCGATACTAGCAGCACAAACCGATCGAATGCGCCCAGCCATTACTGGTTGGAAGGCTCGTGACCTTTGAGGAACGGTGAGATTGACTATGTCCATGTTGCAGCGAACGATACGCCTGTTTGTTCTGGGTACAGCCTTGATGGCGGGTCACTTAGGGATGGCCGATAGCGGATATCATCCGTTTTCGGAGCCTGTACGATTTGATCCGGATTGGCAGTTCTTTGCACCCAGTTACCTTCAGGATGTGGAAGACCTCACTGCTCGCCAGCGAGCTCCCCACGGACTGTTCTTCTCGTACGACCGGGTATATACCGGCGTCACGCGACCGGAAAACTCTCAGCGAAACTATGTACTAGATGGCACATGGGGCAATCGCTGGGACTTCGGTTGGATGAATGATCGCGAGAGTGGTTGGTATTTTTCAACTCAGCAAATCACCGGTCCCAACGTGTACAATGGGTACCAGCAATTGCGGCTCAACGGGGTTACCACAGACGATGAACTCGATCTAGCTGATCCCTTTTTCCCAACAGTCTTTGGAAACGACCCTTACACTCGTCAGCGAACGTTCGATATTCGGGACAGTGTCAACGTTGGAGATTACAACAACTTCGAAGCCAACAAAACTTGGCGAATTGAACCATACCGGTACGGTGGTATGACGGAATGGCTTCTCGGCGTTCGGTACAGCAAGTTCGAAGACCTGGCTCGAAACGACACTTATACGACCTTCCTGATTCCCGATCCTGCTGATCCGACTCAGACGATCGGAGAGGGAGAGACGTACACGAACCATTTGGTTTGGTGCCGCAATGATATGCTCCTCGGCCAGCTTGGATTTCGGTACTTCAAGCATATGAATCAGTTCATGCTGTCCACGGAGTTCAAGGCCTTCGCAGGTCATACCTTTCAAAGTCGCGACTATACCCGAATCGTTCAGACGGCAACCTATGAAGACCCACCAGCGATCGGAGATCAACCGGTTTCTGACGGTGACTTCACGGGTACCACAACGGTGCGCACGAAGAACAACGCGACTCCTGTCGGTTTCGACTTGCGTGCAGAAGGATCGTACCGAGCCTTCCGCTACTTAGACCTCCGAGCAGGTTTCCAACTGATTTACTTCGGGCAAGGGATTTGGCGAGGAGCAACACCTATCTCTGGTCAGAGACAGTTCGATAATGATCAGCAATTAGTGATGCCCGGAGTCACATTCGGCTTCGCGATCAATCGGTAAAGTTGGATTCAGGACTCAAACGAAGAAGCGAGCCATCATTGGCTCGCTTTTCGTATTTCCAGAAGAGGACTACTTTTTCTTGTCCGCCTTTTTGGTCACTCCGGTCACCTCGCGGATAAAGTCGAACTCGCTTTTCCGATACGGTGTTCCATCGCGACGAAAGATGTCATGGAACCATGGATCGGGTTCTTTGTTGTAGGGATTCTGCCAGCTATCCCAGGGATAAATCGTTTGGCTCTTACCATCGACGAAGCCCCAGTTATGGGCACCGACGTTTTCCTCTTTAAGGATGCGCAAATTAGGATCGAAGAAACTCTTGTTCCCGCGAGCCATGTACTCGGTGCATAGAATCGGACGCTGGTAACGACGAAGTGAAGTGATCGCTCGCTTCAGGCTATCCCCATCGCCGTAGTTATGAAAGGTGATGATGTCGGATTGTTCGAGACAGAGTTTTTCCATCGGGCTAAGCTTGGATTCATCTTCCCAGTGGCCGATCCAAACACCGCATGTCAGAGGCTGCGAAGGATGTATTTCGCGTGCCCATTCGAAGCATTTTTGGGCGAATAACAGTCCCATTTCCGCTTTATTGGGAAGCTCCGTCTTGGTTCCGTTGCGGCCGTACGAGTTTGCGTTATCGTTGTCGAGTTCGTTGACGAGATCCCATGCTTGAATCCTCGGATCATCCTTGAATCGCTTGATGATTCCCTGAAGATAGGGCTTCATAAGGACATGCTTGGCAGGGTCCCCGAGGATTGCAGCACCGGGAGATTGCACCCAGCCGCTGTTGTGAACGCCAGGTTTCGGGTCCCGCTGCTTGCCACCCTTGGGCTGAGGGTCCCAGACGGAATCGAATGGAACGAAAATCACTCCGATCCTGTGCTTGTCACAGATCGCCAAAAACTGATCCATCCGTTCGATCAAGTCCTTGCCATCTCCCGTCCAAAGCTGATCGTGCAGGAAGACCCGCATCGAGTTGAAACCTAGACTTTTGGCCCAGGACATTTCTAGATCGATTCGCTGGGCATCGAAAGTACCGATTTGCCACATTTCCAACTGGTTGATGGCATACGCCGGAACATAGTTCGCGCCCACCAACCATCCTTGTCGAGCTTGCCACGCCTGCGCCTGTTCCGGTGTCCATCTCTGCTGTGCATGCGTACTCTGAGACAGTGTTCCAAGCAAAAGGCTTGCCGATAAAAAGACAAAACAGAGACGGTCTCTCATCTTAAAGATCCTACGATAGAAATCGGGGCCGGTGATCAAAGCGGAAAGATAGTACAAAGTGTAACGTATGATAAACAGCGTGGCGAATCGGCGTTACATTTTGCCCAATCGGCTTGAACAAACAACCAAAGTCAGAAGCGGGAATCAAGCCCCTTCACTCATGGCTTACTCGATTGCCATCTAGCCCGCGTTGCTTGCGTTCTTGATCGCATCCATGTCGGGAAGCTTGCGGCCCTGAACTTGGTAGACGTACTTCAAGACCTCCGCCACTGCCGCATACTCGGTTGCGGGAATCGGCTTACCGACATCGACTTGGTGGAACAGCGCTTGCGCCAAAGGCTTTCGCTCGACGATCGGGATGCCGTGCTCGAGCGCGATCTTACGAATCCGGGCGGCGACCAAGTCCGCTCCCTTGGCCAAGACGATCGGTGCTCTCATCGTCAAGGGATCATACTGCAGTGCGACAGCCAACTCGGTGGGGTTGGTGACCACGACATCCGCTTTGGGAACATCGGTTTGGATGCGTTGGCCGGCCAGTTCGCGTTGTACACGTCGTCGCCTCGCTTTGGTCTGCGGATCCCCTTGAGTCATCTTGAACTCTTCTCGCAATTCCTCGTCGGTCATCATGAGGTCTTGCTCGTATTTCCACCATTGAAACGAGTAATCGACGATCGCCAGAAGCAGCAGTCCGATGGCCACGTTGCGGCACAAGTCGATCAACGTTTTCCATACAAAACTCGCGACGGTTTCCAGGTTTGCACCCCCTAAAGCCAAAATCGCATCCCAGCGCGACCAGACTCCGAACACCAAAAGCCCGACAACCAACGCGATCTTGATCAATCCGAATCCCAATCTCGAGGCATTGAGGATCGAAAACATTCTTTGCAACCCGCTCAGTGGATTGATGCGCTGCGGATCGGGCGCGAGTTTATCCGGCAACCATAAAGGTCCCACCTGAACAAAGTGGATGATCAACGAAGTCAGGAAAACCCCCGCCATCAATGGAAGTAGCGCCAGTGAACTGCGAACCGTCACCAACAGAAAGCGAGTGATCCAGGTGCGCGAGTCGGTCGCCCAATCGAATTCGGTTCCCAATTGATCGCGAAGAATGACCCCGAAGGCCTCCATCATGCCAGGACCGGTAACATCGAGGAGAATAACACCTACCAACAAAAGGGTCGCCGAACCCAAGTCTGCACTTCGAACGACATTTCCCTCCTCGCGCGCCTTGCGGCGACGATACTCGGTCGCCTCGTGCTTTTTATCGCCCGCCGAATCAGCCATCCCCAGGTTCCCGCAGCAAATCTCCGTCGACAGACACCGTCTTCGGAACCACGTCCAACGTTCGGTTGACCCACTCGACCAATTCGTTCTGGAAAATCCATCCCGCGCTCGACAGCGTCAATCCAAGGACCACCAGCATCACGGTCACATTGAAGTTAAAACCGACTACAAGAATATTTAATTGCGGAAGAGTCCTCGCGATCAGTGCCGTTACGAAGTTGGCTAGCAACAGCGAGATCGCCGCAGGTGCCGATGCTCGGATGCCTACCGATAAGGAATGCCCCACCAATTCATGGACGTGAACCAGCCAATTCCGTTCTGCAAGCACACTCCCCGCTGGATAATAGGTGAAACTGTCCAGGCACGCTCCGATCATGATGCGGTGCCCTCCCAAGACGACGAACAGCGCCATCGCCATGAGCGACATCATCTGACTGATAACCGATACGGATTCCTGAGTCGACGGATCGGCCGCTGTCGCGAACTCCATACTGCTGAGCGATCCGATGATCTGACTGCCGATCTGAAGACAAGTAATGACCATCATGACCGACGTCCCAAACATCAATCCGAGCAAGAGTTCCTTGGCCAATGCGATGACCGCATCGAGCAGGTGAGAAGGTAGTTCCGTTGAGAACGTCCCAATCATCGGCGTAATCGCAGCAGATATCATCAACGCCAACATGACCTTCACCCGATTGGGAACCATCGTTCCCTGCACAGGAGGCATCATCGCCATGATCGGACCGAGCCGACTCAAGACGCACAGAAACACCCAAACCGGGCCCAAGATCACGGTTCCGAGCAGGTCGCTGGCCAGATTTCCCATCGTATTCATAGGACGTTCGCGATGCTCGGCAAGAGAACTATTTCGGCATGACGTTCGCCGGAATCTCGCGGATCAGATTTCTCGAATAATCCAGCAATTGATCGGTCATCCAAGGCAGTGCGATCATAATGGCGACCGTCATTGCAACGAGCTTGGGAACCGTGCTGACGGTCTGGTCCTGAATCTGAGTCAAAGCTTGAATAAGACCGACCAGCAAGCCGACGATCATACCGATGATCAGCACGGGCGCTCCAAGAATCAGCGACATCACGATCGCGTTCCGCACCAAATCGATGGCATCATGCGCGGTCATATTATCCCTTTCGAATCCAAGGCTATCCGCTGTAAGTGCCGAAACTGTCGAGCAGCATCTGCACCACCAACCGCCAACCATCCACGAGCACAAACAACAACAACTTGAACGGCATAGAAATCATCGCCGGGGGCAGCATCATCATCCCCATCGATACCGTGACCGAAGCGATCACAATATCGAGAATCAGAAATGGGAGATAGATCTGAAAACCCATAATGAACGCTGTCTTGAGCTCGCTGAGCATGTACGCGGGAAGGAGTACCTGCAAAGGAACTTCATCGAAGTTCTTGGGCTCGGGACTTCCAGGCGCGTAGCGGCTGTAGAACAAATGAACATCGTCGTAATTGTTCGCCATCGCAATTTGCCGCGACATGAATTGACGAATCGGTGCAACCCCCTTGTCCCACGCCTCGGTAGCAGTCATGCGACTCCCCTCCGCCGTGTACGGTTCGATCGCATCGTTGTAAACATCCGTCCAAACCGGACTCATCACAAAGATGGTGATGAAAATCGAAATCGCCGTAATGACTTGGCTCGGAGGTAACTGCTGCATGCCCATGGCTTGTTTCAGCAGCCCGAACACAACGATCACTCGCACATAACAAGTCGTCATCAAGAGTATCGCGGGTGCAACGCTCAAGATCGTCAATAAACCCACCACTTGGAGCGAGCTCGTCAAACCCTTCGGGCTCAGCCATACGTCCGGACCACCTAGCAACTGCTGTGTCATATCTTCGCCCTGCTTACGATCCGTATCTTGGCCAGCAGCTGAATTGATATTTTGACGGACCGCATCGTTGAGCGGACTGTTCTGGCGATTTCGCATCGTCCGCTCGAGCCGCGATTCGCGTGCGGCTTCTTGCCCAACGGCATACGACGACTCCAAAGCAACCAAGGCCGCGCACACCGCGATCCACACCGCAGTAGTCATGGACCGTCGGAACAGCGAGAATTGCGACCAAGGAAACCAGCAGAGCGGATCAGACATACCCGAGACTTACCAAATTGCCGAGTTTCAACGCAATTGCAGAAACCTCCGATTCGACTTGACCCCATCTGTCTCGAGCCGTTAATCTCGGACTTCCGGAAGAAGGGATTTCTCCGAACGCTAGCAAACCTAGGATGGGGGTTGGAATGACAAAAGAGAGCTCGGTACCGGCGTCTCCTAAGAAGAACATCCCAATGTTGGATGTAGGACGTGGCAATCAACCACTTCGAGATGCATTCCTGGACGCCGTTGCCAAAGTGATCGACAGCGGAAGATTCCTGCATGGCCCAGAGGTCGGCGAATTGGAGTGTGCGGTCGCGGGGGTATGCGGAACAAAACATGCGATCGGTTGCGCATCGGGAAGCGATGCACTCCTGCTCGCTTTGATGGCCCTGGATGTTCAGCCTGGAGATGAGGTGATCGTCCCGAGCTTTACATTCTTTGCGACCGCCAGCGCTGTTGCGAGGTTAGGTGCCGAACCTGTCTTTGTGGACATTGATCCGGAAACCTTCAACATCGATCCGCAGAGTGTTGCGGACTCGATCACTTCACGAACACGCGCTATCATTCCCGTGCATTTGTTTGGGCAGTGCGCTTCGATGGATACACTCCAAGAAATCGCTTCTAAGCATCGACTTCCGATCATTGAAGATGCCGCCCAGGCGATCGGAGCAGCATGGCGGGGACGTCCGGCTGGAAGCATGGGACTAGTAGGATGCTTGAGTTTCTACCCGACCAAAAATCTAGGAGGAATGGGTGATGGCGGCATGATGGTGTGCCACGACGACGAATTCGCGGCCCGATTGCGTCTCTTGGCAGCTCACGGCATGCAACCGCGTTACCATCACAAACTTCTCGGTATCAATAGTCGCTTAGACACGCTGCAGGCGGCTGTGCTGACGGTCAAGCTCGCTCATTTGGATGCTTACAGCGAGGCGAGGCAAAAGAATGCGGATCGCTATACGGAATTGTTCCGCAACGCACAACTTCACGAGACTATCCAGTTGCCTCATCGCGATCCTCGTGGTCTTCACGTATGGAATCAGTACGGTATCCGAGTACCTTACGGCAGACGCGATGCGCTCAAGCAGCACTTGGCAGGCATGGGGATCGGTAGCGAGATCTATTATCCGGTTCCGCTTCACATGCAGGAGTGCTTTGCCGACTTGGGATATTCGCTCGGTTGCTTGCCGAACACC
Source organism: Planctomycetota bacterium (assembly GCA_018970165.1). GTDB lineage: Bacteria > Planctomycetota > Planctomycetia > Pirellulales > Pirellulaceae > JBKCUI01. The sequence goes on from JAGWWZ010000086.1 coordinate 20,187, forward strand.
GAGTCAGCAGCTCGCGAGATTCTTCACCTGCCGGTCTATCCTGAACTGACCGAGCAAGAGCAGGACGCGGTGGTCGAGGGAATTGAATCATTCTACATGACCGGTGCATTTCGCCGCGCTGCGTAGGTAGCTTCCAATCGCACCACAGACTTCCAGTCCGTGGTGCTACTGGTACAACGGACTTCCAGTCCGTGGTGCTACTGGTACAACGGACTTCCAGTCCGTTGTATGGGCTGAGTCGACCGGAAGTCCGTAGTACCCTTGACTCTTGTCATCCTCCCGTGGGTGATAAAGGGAAGCTTCCGATGTATATTCCCCGGCGAGGCTTTTCCCGAAAACTCCGGTATACCCAGAAAACTCCGGTACGCAAAGCACGATGAATCCGACACGCACAATTGAATACGATGTTGTTTACGGACACCATTGCTCTGAAGACCTTTTAGACTCAGCTTCTAACAAGCGCGTTCTGCTCGTGACCGACCCGCAACTCTGGGACAAATACGGGGCGAAATTCGCTTCGCTCGAGCCCCAAGTGGTCATGACGAAGACGATGGAGTCGAGCACCCTGGAACAGGAACATGCGGGATTGCAACCCTTTGACCTGACCATCGGCTTGGGAGGAGGTATGGCGATGGACATCGCCAAGTATCATGCCTGGAAAGGGGATAAACCCGTGTATCAAGTCCCTACAGCGATCTCGGTGGACGCGATGTTCTCCTACCCGATCGCGCTGCGCATCGATGGCAAGGTTCAGTACGTCGGCGAGATGATTCCTGAGAAAATCTACTGCGACTTTTCGATCCTGCAATCGGCTCCGCCGGTAATGAATCGATCGGGGGTTTGCGATCTCCTCAGTTGCCACACGGCTCTATTCGATTGGAAACTCGCGGTCGCTCGCGGCCGCAGTCAAATGGATGATGCGCTCTACGAAAAGACATCCAAGATCTTGCAGGACGTCAAGGATCGTCTGCAAGAGGTTTACGATGTGACCGAAAAAGGCCTGCGAATGCTGATGGAAGGTTTTCGCTTTGTCGCCGTAGAAAACTACCGCGTCGGGCACTGTCAGTACGAGGAAGGCTCAGAGCATTTCTTCTATTACTGTCTCGAAGCCCAAACTCGCAAGCATTATTTGCACGGCAAAGTCATCAACCTGGGCATCCTGCTGATGAGCTTGTTGCAGGAAAATGAAGTGGAATCGATCCGATCGATTCTGCAGCGCGCGGGGGTTCCGATCCACCCCGACTCGATGGGAATAACCTATGACGATGTGCGCACTGCACTGAGGAGTTGCAACCAATACGTTCGTGAAAAGGGATACAGCTACTCGATTTTGAACGAACGCCAAATTACGGAGGACTTCATCGATTACGCTCTAGATGTGCTCCGCTGCGACTTTGATCCTACCGATCAAATCTGATCATCATTCATGTCACCGATTTCTCATATCTTTCTGAAGTTCCGAGCGGCTCATTATTTGTACTGGGCGATGTCCTCGGCGTTTTTGGGCTACTGGGTTCTCTACTTCCAGGATGAAAGAAAGATACCCGGATCGGAAATCGGATGGATGATGTCCATCTATGTCAGCGCTGCATTGATGGGGCAATACGTATTCGGATTCGTCTCCGATAAATTGCGGAGCATTCGCGTGCTGATTGTGACTGCGGCGTTGCTGTTTGCCGCAGCCGTTGCCGCGATGCCTCTCCAGACCAGCACACTTGGAATTCGGATGACGATGGCTCTGCTGGGCTTTCTGCAACAACCGATCGGTCCCATGTTGGATTCCTGGACTTTGAAGTATCTCCGAGATCACTCGGACCCCAATCAGTTCGGCAGGATCCGTAGCTTTGGTTCGCTCGGATGGGCGACGGTCGCCCTCCTCACTGCGTATCTCATTCTCATGGTCTCATGGAACATGTTTTTCCACGTAGCGACCCTTGCCGCGGTACTGTTGAGCGCGGTCGCCATCACCATTCCTGATATGGCAACGAATCGCGATCCCGAATCTTCGGGAGGACCTTCGTTGACCATGCGGCAATCGATCGCTCGATTGTTTCGCAATCCAGGTTATCTGTACATTCTTGCGGTGGTGTTTCTGATGTATCTTGGAGTTCAGACAACGTTCAACTTCCAGAGCTTGCTGATCAAAGAAACAGGAGGCGGCGTTGCTGAACTGGGATGGACATTCTTCTTCGGTGTGATGTGCGAGATGCCCGCGATGTTCCTTTCGGCATGGCTACTCCCACGCATCTCCGCTCGCAAACTGATGACGATCGCCGGGGTGCTCTATATGCTCCGTTACGGCTTGATCATCTATTTTCAGACCTCCTGGATCGTGATGCTCACCGCTTGCCTCGAAGGTCTAGCGTTCGGGTTGCTTCTTTCCTCCCTTCGCAGTTACGTTTTCTCAGTAGTCGACCAGGAGATACAAACCTCGGCGATGACGATTGTCGATGCAACGTTTCTGAGCTTGACCGTGATCGTCGGCGGTGTCTTAGGTGGGTGGTTGATCGAGCAATTCTCGGTGCTACATATGGTCGCTGCCTGTGCCATCAGCAGCGGTGCGGCCCTGGTGCTGCTATTGGTCGGTGGGCAATGGGAACCCTCGAAAACAGAAGCATGAGGTTTTGGAGTTGCGCTTTTGGTCCCGCAAACTCGGTGAGACGATAATTTCCCAGTGTTTCTCAAAACCCGACGCGTGAGCGAGGGGTGCATGAGGGAAGACCTCAAAAGCGTTGTAACGTCATCCCTCACTTACATTTCGGGTTGGGATTATCCGCAAGTCGATTGGTTGTTTAAACTACTATCTTTCGATCCGACTACCCCAATCATGAAACGCACATGATGACCGGCTTTAGAATTCGACGAGGGACCCCTCAAGATCAAGCTGCAGCGTACTACGTCTGCTTGAAGACCGGTAATCACGGTGCCGACGGCGAGCCGTTTTACCGCGAAGATCCAAACGCGTTGGGACGGATCTTTGTCGGTCCCTATTTAGCCTTTGAAACCGAGTTAAGCTTGATCCTCGAAGATGACCACGGGGTGTGTGGATACGCTTTCGGATCGTTCGATTCCAAGTCCTTTTACTCTCGGTACGATTCCCAGTGGCGTCCCGAGTTGTGCGCTCAGTTCCCAATGCCCGAGGGTGATCCCGCATCATGGAATCGATCTCAAATGGTCCATTCCTGGTATCATCAACCATCGTATTATTGCCCAGAGCCCTATGAACATTACCCGTCGCACATGCACATCGACTTGCTCGAACGAGCTCGCGGCGCAGGCAATGGAAGACGCATGATGGAGATGATCATGGCCAAGCTTTCCGCGATGGGCTCGCCAGGAACGCATTTGGGACTGAGTGTTCTCAACGCCGGTGCTCTGGCTTTCTATAACAAATTGGGTTTCCGCGAACTTGTTCGCACGGGCACAGAGAGCGACGGTTGCATCTACATGGGTAAGCGATGGTGAGCCGATGAAGACATCCTTGGCACTGCTAGGTGGAGCCCCGATCCGATCGCATCCATTTCCATCATGGCCGATCTTCGACGAGACCGATGAACAGCGCGTTTTGTCGGCCGTTCGAAGCGGCAAATGGGGGCGGCTAGATGGTGAAGAAGTCGCGCGTTTCGAGGAACGGTTTGCCAACATGCATGGTTGCAAACATGGCATCGCGGTGGTCAACGGCACCGTATCGCTCCGATTGGCATTGCTCGCTGCAGGATTGCAGGCCGAGGATGAAGTGATCGTACCGCCATACACTTTTTACGCTACGGCCGCTGCGGTCGTCGAAGCCAATATGGTTCCAGTCTTTGCCGATATCGACTTGGATTCCTTCAACCTCAGTCCCGATGCCGCTCGAGCGGCGATTACCGACCGGACGCGAGCCATCATTCCGGTCCATTTCGCAGGACAACCCGCAGAGATGGACGCGATCAACCAGATCGCCCGCGAGCAT
>JAGWWZ010000002.1 GCA_018970165.1 Planctomycetota bacterium
GCAACCTTTCCGTTCAAGGATGCCAGCGCCCGTCAATCCAATCACAATGCCTGTATTGGTTTAGCCCTTTCACTAGCATTTCCAATTCCAAGAAAAGGACCCGGAGTATATCGCGAGTTATTACTCTCGTGCTCGACGTAAATTAGTCTATCTCCTGTATAATTTTGGGGGTGTGATGCTTTGAACGAAGAACCTCGGAAAGAATGCATCGATGGAAGATCCCGAGTCAGAGACATTGCTTTACGTTGCGGATCAGGATCGGAAGGCCGAATCGAAGGATGTCGCCAGCAGCATCGACCAGTCATTGAACAATGTTGACTTGGATGTTTGCGACTCTTCCCCTGATCAAGACGCGATTGAATCACGACACCGAGTGGTCGGGGCTTGCCCTTCCGATCCGTTCACTTCTCTGACAGATACCTCAGAATCTGTTTCTGCTCATGGCTTGATCGAGCCTCTGGCCCCGTTGCGGTCGACGCATCTGGATAACATCTCGATCGGCAAACAGGAAAAACCGGCAGCGGATCCGTTTGCACCTTTTCGCCCCTTCAATTCAAGATACTGGATCGGTGAGGAGATTGGGAAAGGGGGTATGGGACTCGTTTATCGGGGTTGGGATGTGCAATTGCAACGTCAGGTTGCTATCAAGATCATTCAGGGAAATCACAAAGACAGCACACAACATCTTTCTCGATTCCTTCGCGAAGCACGAATCGCGAGTCAACTTCGGCATCCGGGTATCCTGGGTATCCACGATTTCGATGTCGATCCCTCGGGTTCGGCTTACATCATCATGGATCTCGTTATTGGGAAAACCATGGAGCAGTCGATTAGCGAATCAATCGATGACGCGCCGAAGCGGCAAGCCATGCTTACGACTTTTTTTCAAATTTGTCAGGCTGTGGCTTTTGCGCACGCCAATGGCGTCGTCCACCGCGACCTGAAGCCAGCAAACATTATGGTGGGCGATTATGGAATAGCCACCGTCCTCGATTGGGGATTGGCCAAAATCCTTGAAGCTAGTGCCATTCAAGAAGAGATCTCGCGGGGCGAACTTTTCGGACCGTTTTCTCGACTCAATATCGGGGATTCATTCGACCCATCGTCAGACAAATTTCACACTCTGACTGGCACGATCATGGGAACTCCGAATTACCTTGCCCCGGAACAAGCCCGCGGTGAGATCGTAGATTACCGAGCCGATGTTTTTGCGCTCGGTGGTATTCTATGCCATTTGCTCACCGGTTCTCCTCCATTCACGGGCGACAAGATTTCAGAGGTGTATCAAAAAAGTGTTTTGGGAAACGTCTCTCATGCCATAGAGCAACTGGACCGATGCGGGGCCCCCTCGCCTATCGTGAAATTGGCCAAACGATGCCTCGAACCTGATGTTGTCAAGCGGCCTGCGAACGCAGGCTTCCTGGTTCAAACCCTTAGCGACTTTTTTGAATCGGGGCAGCGTCGAGCGGAAGAGGAACTGGTTCGCTTCTTCGATTTGTCCCTCGACCTCTTCTGTATCGCCAACGACCAAGGCTATTTCTGGCGTCTCAATGACAACTTTACCCGGACGCTTGGCTATTCATCCAAAGAATTAACTTCCCAACCATTCATGGCCTTTGTTCACCCGGAAGATCATGCTAAGACGCTTGTTGAATTTTTAAAACTCACCAAAGGTGAGCCAACCATTCAATTCGTCAATCGCTATCGGCATAGAGAGGGTCATTACATCTTTCTCGAGTGGACCGCGCGATCGCTGGCGGAGGAGGGTTTGATTTATGCAGTCGCTCGCGACATCTCGGACCGTCTGCAATTGGAAGAAGAAAAACGCCGCATCGAATCTGACCGTTTCTATCTTTCGGAAATTGTCGACTCAGCAAGCGATGCGATTATTGGGATCGACCTTAACGGTATCGTTCAAAGTTGGAACATCGGGGCAGAGAAACTGTTCGGTTATCCTAACTCGGAAATCATGGGACAGAGCATCACGAAACTTCATCCACCGAATCGCCCCAACGAAGAAGATGCAATCCTGGAAAGGATTTTGAACGGAGAAAGGGTGGAGCATTATGAGACGGTGCGAATTCATCGATCTGGAGAGGCGATCGATATCTCTCTAAGCATTTCTCCGATTCGGACAACCTCGGGAGAAATCATCGGAGCCTCTAAAATAGCTCGCAGCATCCATAAACAACGGTTCCTCGAATCGGAGTTAGACAAAAGTCGAAAAGCGCTGATGGAATTCGCGGAAAATGCAAACGTTCCTCTTCATTGCGTTGATGGGAGCGGTACGATCGTATGGGCGAATAACGCGGAACTTGCTCTCCTGGGATACTCCAAGGAGGAATACATCGGGCAACCGATCGCTAGGTTTCACCGTTGCCAAGAGACGATTAGCGATATGTTGTATCAGCTAATTCACGGAAAGACTTTGTCGAATTACCGAGCACAACTTGTTTCCAAGGATGGGTCACTCAAGGACGTGGCAATCTACTCGAGCGCTTATTACGAAAACGGGAATTTGATCCACACGCGATGCTTTACCATCGACCTGACTGGACAGAGTTGCGACGAAAGCACAAAACACCCCCGATAGCAGAAAAGCCAAAAGATCGGCTTCTGAATAGCTCTACACCAAAACAGCCGCGATTGGGATCACGGATGCACCACCGAAAATGGATTGGCTGTTAGGGTTTGTTTACCGCATCAGTACCCCCATCGAAACGAAGAGCGAAAGTTAGGGGGGAGGACTGGAGTCCGTCGTACAAGTTGTGTTTGGAAAACGAGGCTTGATGGAGGGTAGGAATTCGCTTTTCAAGTGCCAGCTTGTTACAATCGGGAAATGGATTCCAAAAGTTTGGCCAGCATGGTACGCGAGAGTGGACTCGATGTTTTCGGAAGGATGTTTCGCGCCGTGGAACTCGTCCAGGAACGATTGAATCGAGCCTGCAAGGCGCTCCGCGACGCGCAGGTTCCTTATGCCGTCGTCGGTGGCAACGCCGTAGCGGCGTGGGTGGCAACGATCGACGATGGTGCCGTCCGCAATACCCGGGATGTCGACCTGCTCCTCGCCGAAGAGGATCTGCCTCGCGCGACCGATGCGCTGCAAAGCGTTGGGTTCGTTCGGGATGAAGTGATGGGGACCGTCGTATTCTTGGACGGCCCGGATGGAAAGCCGAGCCAAGGATTGCACATTCTCCTCGCAGGCCGCAAGGTTCGGCCCGAATACGTGAGCCCGACACCTGGGGTTGATCGAACGATCGAGATCAATCAGAAACGAATCGTAGAACTCGAAGCCTTGGTCGAAATGAAACTCAACAGCTATCGTCGCAAAGATCAAACACATCTTCAGGACATGATCCATCTTGGGCTGATCGACGCTGGTTGGCCGTCCCGGTTTCCTGCCCAACTCGGAGAACGGCTTCAATCGCTGCTGGATGATCCCGACGGCTGATGGATCCTACGGCTGGGGCACTGCTACGGACTGGAAGTCCGTAGTACCAAGTGCTGAGGCTCAATCAACTGCCGATGGTGCCGCCGTCGAGTTTGCGGATGACAACCGTCGCAGAGCGCGGCCGGCCGCCGTCAGGACCGTCAGGCCATTGACTGACCTTCATTGGTTCCGCTGGATCGCTTAAGTCGTCGGCGGGTTCGCCAGGATGCTGGATGTTGACGAACATCGTTTTGCGATCCGGCGTCATCGCCATACCCGTGATCTCGCAACCTCGCGGTCCGGTCAGGAATCGACGCGTGGTGCCAGTGGACGGGTCAGCGGCGAGCATCATGTTGTGACCGATGTCTGCGAAGCCTGGCTTGCCAATGACGCTGCTCGACATGTCGGTTTGGATCCAAAGGATGCCGGAGGGATCAAATTTGAGACCATCGGGACAGGCGAAGAAATCCCCCTGGGCATTGCTGCGGTAGGCCGGATCTTCATGCGTCGGATTTCCTCCGAACAGGAATACCTGCCAGCGAAAGCTCTCTGCGGTCGGATCGTTGTTGTCTTCTTTCCATCGAACGATATGACCGTATACATTGTTGGCTCGCGGGTTGGCCGCGTCGGTGGCGTGGCGACTCTTATTGTTGGTCAGCGAGACATAGACTTCGCGGCTGGTAGGGTGAATCGAGATCCACTCGGGCCGATCCATCGGAGTGGCGTTAGCGATCTTTGCTGCTTCGCGGGTACGAGTGCAGATTTCCGCCGCATCGAAACCGTGCGAGTCATCTTTGGTCTGTTTGGTAGGAATGCCGTTGAGGCCGGGAGCGAGTTCGAGCCACCTACCAGTGCCATCGGCATCGAATCGTGCGACATAGAGTTTGCCCCGATCGAGGATCCCATCACCGATGCGAGCGCCTTGGACTTGGTTCGCGTTCGGATTCCATTTGCCTTCCGAAACGAACTTGTAGACGTACTGATCCATCTCATCGTCACCCATGTAGACCACGACACGACCATCAGGGGCGACGGTCAGTTCCGCGTTCTCATGTCGGAACCGGCCTAAGGCCGTTCGCTTGACAGGAACAGACGTTGGATCCAGCGGGTCGATTTCTACGACATAGCCAAATCGTTCTGAGTCATTGTCGGAGCGACTGAGATCGAAACGGGGTTCTTGTTCCCACCATCGATAACCAGGTACCTTGTTGCCATCGATTTTATAGAAGAAACCAAAGCGATCGAGGCCATATGCTTTTTGGGATGTCGAAGGCTGGAACGTCGTATCGTTGGTGCCGAAGATCCCTTGAAAGTTCTCTTCGCAGGTCAAGTACGTTTGCCAGGGTGTTCGTCCAGCAGCACAATTGTTGACCGTGCCGCGAGTGGATGTTCCTACTTTGTCGATCGCTGGTCCGGAAACGCGCACCGGGGTATCTGCAGTAATCCGTCGAGCTCGCTTCGATGGGACGACCGACCAACTTCCTTTGTCGTTGCGCTCAATCTCGACGATCGAGACTCCGTGGGATGCCATCGACTTGCGCACCTTCTCCTTCGGCATGGGGTCAGGAGGTAACGGAGCAAGCCCGTCTGGGAACAGAAGTATCTGGTCGGTGTATTCGTGATTGACTGCAAGCAGGCCTCGGCGATTTGGATCTTCGCCCGGGATCGCAAAAAACTCCATTCCATCGTGCCCCATCCCTGCCTGCAGTTCCTGGTCGGCGGCGGAATTCGAAGCGTCCTTCTTGAAGGCAGGAGATTGCCCATCGATTGGATCGCCCCATCGATAGAGAACCTCAGCGACATAACCCTCCGGTACAACCACCGTGTCGCTCGAGGAAGGAGGGATTCCTTTGAATCGAAAGAGATCATCGGTGCGAGCGTCCGACTTATCCGCTCCCAAGGTGCCGGGCAAATCGGAAAGCGCAGCGAATGCGGCTGAGCCTGCAACTGCATGAATGAAGGAACGCCGCGATACCGCCGATGCGATCAGGTCTCGAAGGGGTTGCGGTGTTTGTTCGGGGTTCTTTTGGGATTGCATAGATTTCAGCCCAGCTCGCGAGGGTTAATGACTTCAGTTCATCAGGATGGGTGCTTGGGGGAATGCTCACCCTAACAGGTTTACTCAAACAATATCGCTTGTCTACCGCAATAGGTCGTTGAATGACCACCGATCACCGCCGTCTTTTTGCCACATTTCCAGGACTAGCACAGCTGCTACAATCTCCTGATGTAAAAGAAATATTGGCCAATTTTAACCAGAACTCAACACAATCCTTCCTCAACGGAGTGCGACCATGGACCGAGCAGCGATACTCAACCAACTCAACGAGATTCTCAAACATGAGTGGACCGGTGTGGCCCAATACGCCCAGGCATCTTTCCTGATCGAAGGTCCATGGCGCGAAGTGTACGCTGGCAAGTTTGAAGATGATGCCAAGGAATCTTTCAAACACGCTGGACTTATCGGCAACAAGATTGTGTCTCTTGGAGGCGTTCCGGTGGCCCAACGAAACGAAATTAAGCAATCAAAGAACCTTCGAGAAGTGCTCGAGTTCAGCCTCGCGTTCGAATCCAAAGCCGTTGAGATGTACTCCAAAGCACTCGAGTTGGCCGAAGGGGACCGACCCCTCACGATCTTCCTCGAAGACATCCTGATCGAAGAACAGGAAGGGGTCGAGGAGTACACCAAACTACTTCGCGAGAGCGAAGGGGCAGCTCAATCCGCAACGGCCCGAAAACTGGGCTGATGAACTAGTGAAGCTGATGAACTAGTGAAAAGGGGTTTGAACAAGGCGATGCCTGCCACGGTTCAAAACGGGGAAGACGCCCCATCGGCTGATTGGAGATGCAGGCTCGATTTGAATCAGGCCCGATTTGAATCAGGCCCGGCGAAGTGCAAACGGGATGACACTCGGTTCGTCATCCCGTTTCGACTCTTGGACGCGACCTGTGGTCTGTTGGCATCCCCTAGCCATCGTCAAACCCAGTACATTCTTCAGTCCAGCCAACTCGATGCGGCTCATGCTCACCGATGACTGAATGAACCATCCGACGTCTGGGCTAAAAGACTCGGTTCGCAGTAGTAGCGGTTTATCCGAATCACCATTGACCATCACCAAGACCAGTCGCTGGTTGGGGTTCTCGCTCGGTATCACCGCTAGGATGGTCTCTGGCTTGGTTTGCGGGATCATGGTTGGTAAGAGAGGTTCTCCCTTCTTCTCTGAACTCCTTTATTGTGGCAGTCACAAGCCTAGTCGACAACACCTTGGTGAGACTGAATCTCAATAAATTTGTCGGCTCCATTTTCCAGGAATGCAATGACTCGCCTTCCCGCCGAGGGTGTGTAACAATGGCCACGTAACGTCCACAGGCCGAGACAACGCGAGAAACTCGGTATTTCTTTCAGAGAAAACAAACATGAATACCCCTGCCGTCGAACCGACCACCGTCTTCACTGATGCCAACAAGACGGATGCCACCCAACCCGAACGAACCCGACGTCCGTGGCGAACTCTGACCCTGGGTGGGGTGATGTTGTGTTTGGTAGGGACTTCGGGGGCGGGAGGTTTGGCGACCTGGACGTTTCGGGCGAGTCTCCCGCGGCTGGATGGTTCGGTTCGGTCGGCCGACTTGAACAACATCGTTACGATCGATCGGGATAGCCAAGGGGTTCCGACGATTCACGGCTCACTCCGCACCGATACAGCCTACGGGCTAGGGTTTGTGCATGCGCAAGACCGCTTTTTTCAAATGGATATCCTGCGGCGTAACTCTGGGGGCCGACTCTCGGAGTTGGTCGGCAAGGCGGCGATTGGACGGGACAAAAGTTTCCGCAAACATCGGTTCCAAGGTTTAGCCGAAAAGGTCATCGAGGCTTTGCCGGAGCGTCAACGCGAAGTTCTTACAGCCTATGCCAAAGGGGTGAACCATGGCCTTCGCGATTTGAAGGCTTTGCCTTTTGAGTATCTTGCCTTGGGCGTTGAGCCCAAGCCATGGTCCGAGAGCGATTCGATCCTTTGCATGATGTCGATGCTTTGTGACTTGCAACCGATGGATGCGACTCCGGAGTTGGGATTGGGGTATCTCAAGGAGCGAGTGCCCGCAGACGTTTATGAGTTCTTGGTTCGTCCTGCGTCTCAGTGGGATGCGGCCTTGGATGGTTCGATGTATCCACCAGTACCGATTCCTCCCGAGTCGAGTTTCTCGCTTCGCAAGGCGACTGAGGAACCGCAAAAACAAGAGCCTTCACCCGAGGCAGCCAAAACCGCGCAGGCGTCGTTGCCGATTCACGACTTAGAATTCCGAGTCGGCAGCAACAATTGGGCGGTTGCTGGAAAAATCGGTCGCGATGGTAAGGCGATCGTCGCATCGGATATGCATTTGGGTTTGAATGTTCCTACGATCTGGTATCGCGCGATGATGAAGACACCCAGCATCGACGGCACTCTACGTCGTTTGATCGGTGTGACGTTGCCGGGTGCTCCGATCATGGTCGAGGGATCCAATGGTTCAGTCGCTTGGGGGTTCACCAATAGCACCGGCGACTTTGGCGACGTGATTGAACTCAAGAGTCCCGATGGTGGCAAAGTCACCGATCGTTATATGACTCCCGAGGGCCCCAAAGAATTGGAAAGCATCACCGAAGAGATCACGTTTCCAGACGGGAGCGAAACTTATGAGTACCAATGGTCGATCTGGGGACCGGTGGTTGAGAATCGGGACGGCAAAGTATTCGTCCACAAGTGGATCGGCAATGATCCATCCGCTTTCGATATGAACCTGATGGAGTTCGAGTCAGCGAGGAATGTCGAGCAACTGATGGAGTTGGCCAATCGCGCCGGGATGCCGAACCAGAATGTGATGATGGCCGATGCTGATGGGAATATTGGCTGGACGATATCGGGACGCGTTCCCAAACGGGTCGGTCCGCCACCCAATACTCCGGTCGATTGGTCGCAGGGTGGCCAGTGGCTCGGTTATCTCGCGCCGTCCGAACATCCTCGCGCGTACAATCCGGCCGATGGTCGTTTGTGGACCGCCAACAACCGGATCCAGGGAGATTACTTTTTAAGTGTGATTGGCGATGGTCGTTACGACCTAGGTGCACGGGCGCGCCAAATCCGCGATCGACTCTATGAGAAGGAGTCGCACGATGAAGAGTCTCTCTTGGCGATTCAATTGGACGACGAAGCCAAATTCCTCCGTCCTTGGAAGGAGCGATTGCTGACGATTGCCGACCGCAGTCCGCAACCGGTGTCCAGCGAACTGGTTCGTTTCGTGAAAACTTCCAGCGATCATGCGACCGCTGATGCAGTTGGATATCGCATCGTGCATGAGTTCCGAGCGCAGGTCATATCTCGAATCTTCGGCACCTCCGGTTCACGCCGCGATGCTAAGCGATCCAGCGATCCGCGAGGATTAGCGAGCCTCCTACCGGACAAACCCTACGTGGCGATGTCTTTCGAAGATGTTGCCGAGCAATTATTGACAGAGCGACCGATGCATTGGCTCCCGGCTGAGTTTGCAACATGGGATGCACTGCTCGCCGATGCGGCCAAGGGAACCGAGGAAACGCTGACTAAAGATCAACCGTTGTCCGAAGCCCGTTGGGGAGTTCGCAACCGCGCCGTAATTCGGCATCCGCTTGCCGCTGCTGTTCCGGCTCTCAGCCAAGTACTCAATATGACCGGTTATGAATTGGCGGGAGATAATCACATGCCCCGCGTGCAAGGTCCATCCAACGGAGCATCGGAACGCCTCGTCGTTTCACCTGGCCAAGAAGAACTCGGGATCTATCATCAACCCGGCGGCCAATCCGGACACCCATTTTCTCCCTTCTTCAGCAAGGGGTACGAAGATTGGGTATTCGGTAACCCTTCGCCGCTCCTGCCCGGCAAAACGAAACATCAACTTCTGCTGCTCGCTAAGAACGGCCCTAAGAACGAATCGGGTAACTGAGATGCTCGCTCCGATTGTATTGACCATCTTATCGCTCGGTGATTCCTACACGATCGGCGAAGGGGTCAAGCCCGAGGAGCGTTGGCCCATACAACTTGCCCACGCGATGCGTTCGGTGGGACTGGAGTTAGGCGAGCCACAAATCATCGCACGCACGGGTTGGACAACGGACGAATTGAAGAAAGGGATCGAAGAGTCCAAGGTTGAGACTCGATACGATTGGGTCACCCTCCTCATCGGTGTCAACAATCAGTACCGAGGTCGAAGCGCCGACGAGTATCGCAATGAACTGCGTGGGCAACTCGAGTATGCGATCGAGAAAGCGGGCTCCAACCCAAAACGCGTGATTGTCCTGAGTATTCCCGATTGGGGCGTGACCCCTTTCGCTAAGGAGAAAGGAAAAGATCCAGCAAAGATCGCCCGAGAAATCGACATATACAACCGCGTGAAAAAGGAAGAGGCCGAGCGACTCGGAGTTCACTTCGTCGACATCACCGACATCTCGCGCGAAGCGGGGCTCGAGGATAGCAAGCTGCCTGCAGAGCAACGCTTGTTGGCGGACGACGGGCTCCATCCCTCGGGAATCATGTACAAGCGATGGGTCGAACGAGTCATTCCCATCATTCGCAAAGAACATGGACTGAAGTAAGTTTGCGCTGCGGTCTTACGTAACCCCCTGTCGTTCTCTTGGATAATGCAGATGTTGACGCTGCTCCAGTACGTTGACCAACGCATCGACTGCCCGGTCGAGTTCGTCGTATGTGGTGTATAGGGGTGTGATGCCGAAGCGGATGGTGTCGGGTTGGCGAAAGTCGGGAATCACCATGTGCTCATGGATTAGGGCCTGCGTGATTGGCCAAGCATGTTCATGTTGCAGCGAAACGTGGGACCCACGATAGATTGGATCGCGCGGAGTTTGCAATCGGTAACCCCTTGGAAGCAAACGAACATCGTATTGCTCGATGAGATACTCCGTCATACCGAGCGATCGGGATCGCAACCAAGAGATCCCAGCTTCGAGAACCAGATCCACCCCCGGCTCGATCGCGGCCATCGACAGGATTGGTGGTGTTCCGACTAGGAATCGTTGCACTCCCGTCGCTGGAGAGTAGTCCTCACCGAAATCAAATGGGCGAGCGGCACCGAACCATCCTTGAATCGGATTGCACACGACATCTTGTAAATCGGAACGGACATAAAGAAACGCCGGTGCTCCTGGCCCCCCGTTGAGATACTTGTACGTGCAACCCACCGCGCCATAGGCACCACTTTTTTCGATATCGATGGGCATCGCACCAACGGAATGGCTGATATCCCACAGCATTGCGGCCCCTCGATCCTGGACCAACCGCGTGATGCGAGCCAGATCCAAGGCCATGCCGCTCTTGTAGTGAACATGCGAGAGGGATACCAAGCCGACATCATCGCTCAACGCATCGGCAATACGATCGATTGCATACTCGGGAGGTACATCATCAAGGCAGATTCGTCGCAGTTCACCGTCTTGAGATGCATCCAATGCAAGTCCCTGCAGAATGTATTGGTCCGTTGGGAAATTGGATCGATCGGTAAGGATCACTTGTCGGGATCGATCGCGATGGAGAAACCCCTTAGCAAGTTTGTACAAATTGACCGATGTCGAGTCGCAGACGATGGTGGTTCCGGCCGACGCGCCGATGATGCGTCCGATCTTGTCTCCGATGCGAGTGGACAATGCGAGCCAATGCTTGTTCCACGAGCCGATCAGTTCGGATCCCCATTGCTGCTGCAGGACCTGTGGCACTAGTTCCGCGGTCCGTTTAGGAAGTCGACCGAGAGAGTTTCCATCGAGATAAATGATCGACGGATCAGAAACAACAAATCGATCGCGGTAGATGGCTTCGTCTCTCAACGGCCTGTCTCCGACGTGTTCGGAAGGGTCGTATCGGTGGTCAGGAACTGGAGCAGATCTCGCATTTCTTCCAAAGTCATTTGGTCGGCTAGTCCATGAGGCATCAAGGAACTGGTCAATTGTTTGCGAGCGGCGATTTGCGTTTTTTGGAATCTTACTTCTTCGCCGAATGTGTCGCGATATATCTCATAGCCTGCGGAACGGAGCAGGATGCCGGTAAATGTACCACCCTCCTCCAATTCGAGAAGCGTCGCGTAGTATTGAGGAGCGACATCGCGGTTAGGTTCTATGATTGACTGAAGGAGTTGCTCGCGCGTCCCCTGACGAGCGACGAGCGTAAGATCGGGCCCTACGACTCCACCGCGACCATCGTACCGATGGCACTGACTGCACGCGATCGAGCCTGTGTGAAAGAAGACTCGCCGTCCAGCGTCCGCGCTGGCAACACCCGGCAATCGATCGATCGCTTCCAAAAGTTGGGAGGTATTCTCCCATTTGACCGGATGCAAGTTCGCACGACCGAGAAGCACTCGCGATGCTTCGGCTCGCACTTGCGGTGCCTCGTCGCGCTCCAAGGATTCGATTGCTTGTCGTTGTTCCGATGTCGATCGACCGACCAGGCCGGCCAACGCTTCGGCCCGAATGTTCTCCGCGCGCTGCGCATGGTTTGCAATTTGAAGCAGGATACTCGGTATTGTCTCCGACTTTTTCATCGAGATTGTGCGAACGATTTCCAGAGCGAGATCGGGACCTATCGGACCCTCCGCACCTGGGTTGTCGAGCATGCCGACCAAAATCTCGTCCGTCAGTTTAGGATGATTCGGAGGAATCAATCGCAGGGCATATCGTTTGACTCCCGGGCTGACCTTCGGATCCAAAACACGAGCGATCCATGGTTCGGCATCGGTGATCCCGGCGCTTGGTTTCCCACGAAGGGTGTTCGAGGTCGCAACCACCGCTTCAAAGAGTCGATAGGACAGATCCGATTGTTCGAGCATCGCTTCGACTTGTGGCAGGTACTGGGTGAACACCGCATCGGAAATCCATCGCAGGCATTCGAAACGGATTTCCGGATCGGGATCGCTCCAGAACAAATCGACCCAGCGCCGATCGTTTAGGTGATCGCGACGAAGGGAAACGAGAGCCCATACACGTTCCTCACTTGAGAGTTCTTGAAACCGCTCGGGTGACCAATGTTGCACGATTCCGCCAAGAGCGGATAAGGCCGCATCGGATAAATAACGATCGGTACCTCGAATCTGTTCGAAGAGTTTGTTCGTAGGAACCTGGACTTTTCCATCGCGTAGATCGTTGGCATGTAGCGCGAGTGCGGTTGGCTCAGTTCGTTTTGTCTGAATCCAAGTTGCTGTTTTTGGGTCGATAGTCATTTTCCAAATGCGACCCATGCCATTCACTTCGTAGGATTCCGATCCCCAGTCGGCGATATAGAAGTCTCCGTTGGGACCGCGAGCCATACCGACGGGTCGAAACGCTTGATGGCCTCGGATCAATCGTTGGCGTTCCGATACAAGGCTGGCACCTTTCCAATGAAGCGGGTAGTAATCGATGGTTCGATCGGACCAGGAGGGGATCATTACTCCACCGCCGAGTTCGACGACAGCGCAGGGGCCTTCGCCACACGCAGTGACCATCCCGAGGGTTCCGCGCAGTTCACCGTTCCATGCAACGAAGGGATGGACCGGAGCGCTACCGTAGACGTACTGAAAACCGTAGTCCGCTCCCTCGACCACATGCAACAGGCGGCATGGAGGTCGATCGCCGGGATCGTTGTCGGCAGCGAGGATCACTCCGTCATCGCGCACATACATTCCGAATGGATTCCAGAATCCACGGGCTATGCGCCTGAGCGATTTGCCATCTGACGAACATCGGAATACTCCTCCTTCACCCCGTCCCAGAACCTTTGAATCATCGCGCGCGGTGAGAGTCCAATCCTTGCCGAAGTTCTCCCCCAATGAGAAAACGAGGTCGCCATCGGGATGCCATGCTAGGCCACTGAGACCATTGTGCGGATAGTCCGCGATGGTGTCCAAGGTCGCAATGTTCTCTTCCAGGTCGGCGACTCCATCGCTATCGGTATCGCGCACGCGGAGAATGCGATCGCGCTGCGCGAGATAGACCCAGTGGTCGGGGCCCAACAAAACTTGCATCGTCGTCCGAGTCCGATTGTAGAACACTCTGCGATTGGAGCCATCGGCATCGAAGACGAGGACCTCGTCGAATTCGGGCCCCACGTAGTTGGCGGGGCGAAAGTGGGTGTGACATGCGATGGCGTAGATGCGTCCATCAGCATCGACATCGATTCCGGTGGGTGTCGCGATCTGCGGGGCATCGACGATCATCTCCAATCGAACTCCAGGAGCTTCGGCAACGGGAGCGTCCGCTTTTGGAGAATCAGCGGAGAGAGGATACGCAGGCAAGAGAAAGAACAGCATCCACACGGGGAAGATCAAAACGGGGATGAGAGGACGATAGGAGTACATAATGGACGATGGATTCGCTGGTTGCAGGAAGGCGATTCGGCGGCTACACGTTACCCACCCAATTTACTCATCCAGTTTACCCATGTAGGGCGGTGGACCGCTACCTAGCAAATACCTCAACTTGAGAGGGTCATCCTCGGCAAAGCGAACTCAATGGCAGGATGTGCAAGTCTCTCAGACATTTGGAAGAACCGGAGGCATGGGACACCCTAGAGCGTCGGAGATGACCCGCAACAGTTCGACTTCATTGATGGTAGCCCGTTGATCGAAAGCGATGCATTCCGAGAATGCGGTCAGCATGGCCCGTTTTGCGGTGGGATGCGTCACATGAAGCAGATCGAGAGATTTATCCAGGCGGGACAGCGTGCACTGATCCTTGCTGAGCAATGGGATAAATCGCGGTCCTTTGCTCCAGGATTTCCAACCGGCTTCATATGCCGAATCGGCATGCGCGTTGCCGCCGAGGTGTGCTAGGGTGGAGAGGACGGTTTGAAACGCCGCTACTTGCTGTTCCTGCGATGGTTGGGAGACAGGTTTCGGTGCATCGGAGCGGAGGATCAATCGCCGTGCGATGAAACGCTGCAGTGCGTACTCGAAGATGGTCCAACGGTTGTCGGCTTCAATCAAGCTGCGAACAGCGGTCCGAAGAGTCCCGACTTGCGAGTCCGACAATTGATCCAGCGCCGGAAGTGCCATACAAGCCAAGGGTAGTCGTTGTTCGACTTCGAGATTATCCGCCATATCCACGATGCGCAACACTTCATCGCGCACCGGTGACCCGTGATATTGATGGATGATATTGAGTTGGGTAGCGCGTGTTTCCGAGGAAGGGGGTGCGAGCAAGAGGGCATAAACAACCGCGACAGCTCCCATCGGATCGTGAACTTCGCTCACCAGGAGCGGTTGCATTTCACGGACCAAATGCTGCGCATGATCGATATGTTCTTCAACCGGATTGCCAACGTGGCTAATAGCATTAGAGGGTTTCGCCTCAAATTGCTGCACACCTGCGAGAGCAGCGACGTGCGATGAAGCAGGATTTTGCCGACGGAGCTTGAGCGTATTTGGATCGCGGATATCGGCTTCGCTGTGCGCAGTGGTAGTGGTACTCGTGAAGGTACCAGTGAAGGTAGGTTCGATCCGGCGAATTCGCGTCTCCAAAGGTGGGTGGGTGGCAAACCAAAGGGACGCGACTCCTTGACCGAAGAACATGTGGCTGGCTTCTTTGGCGTATACCGACTTCAAACGGGATTTCTGTTTCCATCCGCCGATGCGTTTGAGAGCGTCTGCGATGCCGGAGGGATTGCGTGTGAACTGGACAGCGGAAGCATCGGCAAGGAATTCTCGTTGCCTGGAAACCGCGGATTGAATCAAGCTGGCGAAAAACACCCCGATGTAGCCGATCGCTATCAGGACCATGCTGGTAACGAATAGCGCGACCACGACGGCGATGATTCCCTTGGCATCATCGCTGTTGCGAGACGAGGAACGAATAGGGATCTCCACGAGTATTCGGAAAATGACATACCCGATCATCGCGATCAGCAGAATGCCGAACAGCAATCCGATCATGCGAAGATTCATCCTCATGTCGCCATTGAGAATGTGGCTGAATTCGTGTGCGATCACCCCTTGGAGTTCGTCTCGCGAGAGTGTTTTCAGACAACCGCGGGTAACACCGATCACCGCATTTTGAGGAGAGGTCCCGGCGGCGAAGGCATTGATCCCTTCCTCTTCGAGGATATATACGGGAGGGACGGGTGTGCCCGAAGCGATCGCCATCTCCTCAACGACGTTCAATAGGACCCGTTCGTCGAGATCGCGACTGTTGGGTTGAACCTTGCGCCCTCCGAGTTCAACCGCGACGCGATTGCCATCGCCGCCGAGTTGGATTGTTTTGTAGAGGGAGCCTCCGAGGATGACAGCGAGGACGGAGCCGATGACTCCGATGAGGATACGAGGATGAAACGTATAAAAATCGATCGGCTGTTCATGACCTCGGGTGATCGAATGCGCAACGCCTGCCACGGCCAGGTAAACCAGGGTAATGATGGCCAGGATGGTGATCGTGAAGTAGATGATCAGCCATACGGTATTGCGTCGAGCGCGTGATTGGTGCGCGAAAAAGTCCACGGTAATGAATCCGTTGGGTGGTGCCTAGAACTTGACTTGCACAGGTTCGCGCTGAGCGGTGTCGGTCAGTTCCCACAAGGCCGCCCTTTGGAAGTTGCCAAAGCCCGCCACGAGATTGCTTGGAAACGATTCGCATGCAGTGTTGTAGTGCATGACGGCATCGTTGAAAGCTTGCCTCGCGAAAGAGATCTTGTTTTCGGTGCTGGTCAGTTCTTCTTGGAGAGCAAGCATATTTTGATTGGCCTTCAAGTCAGGATAGGCTTCTGCCAAACCGATGAAGCGATTGAGCGAGCCTGCCAAGGCCACTTCTGCCGTAGAAAGATTCGAGATCGCGGTTGGGTCGCCCGGGTTGGAGGCTGCTCGTTGCCCAGCTGCCATGGCGGTGTTGCGAGCTTGGATCACCGCTTCGAGGGTCTCCTTTTCATGGGACATGTAGCCCTTGGCTGTTTCTACGAGGTTTGGAATTAAGTCGTAGCGGCGTTTGAGCTGGACATCGATTTGAGCGAAGGCGTTTTGGAATCGATTCTTCAATGCCACTAGGTTGTTGTACAAGCCAACGAGGTAGAGAAGGAAAAGAACAACGAAAGCCCCAACGGCAAGCAATCCAACGACAAATCCGGTCATACCCGATACCCTTAGCTCAGTCTAAATGGGATGCAAAACAGCTTCACTGCACAACTCAAAGCGATCGAAGTGATCGTAATGGATTCCGGTGCGACTGTCGATCAGGCCGATTCCCAAATGAGCGAGGGCGCTGGCTCCGAAAAAAAGAAGTTTTTGTTGGCTACGGCACTAACCGAGCCGGAAAGGACGGCAGTTGAGAGGGGTTGCAACCGGGATTGAGTCCGGCATGCGAGTGAGTTGTCGTCTTGGGAAGGACCGTGTGCATGCGAGAAGCTTCCCAGGCGGTGTTCGCCTGCCAGGCCGAGAGAAGTTCGGTACCTCGCTCGTTGCGCAGCAGATTGGAATCGCTATCGATAGAAACTTCTTCGCTCGACATCGACATGATCACCTGCAGGAGTCGCATAATGGTCGGCACATCGTAGACGTTGTCCATACCGCGCAGGTCGATCCATCGGCCGAGATCTTCTACGCGGTTGGCTTGTTCCGAAAACGGCCAGTCCGCGACGTTCGAAGCATCCCATTCGACGAGGGTTTGCGAGCCAGCAAAAATCGATTCATTGGCAACTCTGACGAAGGGGACCGGATAAGGATTGGCGGTTCCCATGCGGATGCGTACCCATGGGTTGAGCGAGATCGACGTCACATGGTTCAATGTGGCTCGGATGCGTGGGGATCGGTTGAGCGTCTTGCTACCTTCGATATCGATGATCGAGCCCGACATAGCCGCCCAAACCTCCTCCATCTCGATTTCGATGCGATCATTGGACTCGATCCGAATCAGATCTGCCTGACCGCGAATGGCGGATTGCTGCAGTTCAATGCTTGAGCTTGCCGCCGAGGATGCCGTCGGATTTCGGAAACAGAAGATGGCAGGGAGTCTACCGTTGGTGTTCGATCGAAGAGTGATCGTCGAATCGATCAATCGTAGACGAGCACCCGCGGTAATCTGAAACAGAGCAGGGGCCGAGCTATCGAGAGAAGTGTTCACTATATCGATATCCACACCTCGAAGCTCCACGGAAGCACCATCGAGACCGAACCAACTCGACAACGGTTCGGTGGCGATTCGATTCGAATTATCGCTCAGCACGATTGTCGGTCGCAGGGAGTCGGTCCCTTCCAATCGAAGGGTGCGTCCCTTGCTCGAACGGGCGATGGCGATCGGCTTTTGAAGTTTGATGTTCGATGTTGCAAGTATGATTCGTTCCATCGCTTCATTCGATTCCCATCGAAGAATCGCTTCTTCGAGAGAACGCACCGTCTCGAATGGTTTCGGAATGCCAGAGGGTTGGGTGTTCGGATCTGCGAGGACAATGGCAGTCGCAACAGAAGGCTCGCGTGATGTTGCATCGGAAACTGATTCCTCGTCGGCATCCCCCGTATTGACCGCTGAATCGCGGGATGTGTTTTGACCCGATGCAATTGCTTCAGCAACCGTTGGAGTGTTGGCCTCCGAGGAGGCCACGTCATTGACTTCGACGCGAGGGATAACGTAGACACCACTGCGCTGGTTTTCGTTGTACAACCACAATGTCACTAGGCCGATCCCGCACGCGCAGATCACAGCTGGTAGAAAGAACTCCCACCAACTCCTTCCAGCAGACGGCGCATGAGCCGAGTCGTCGGCAAATTCATGTTTCCAGTCGAGCGAGTCCATTGCGGCGAGGGTTCGAAGGTCGTTGACCAAGTCGATCGGTTCCTGATATCGATCTCGCGGCCGCTTGGCCATCATCTTGCGCAAGATGGCGATGAGCGCATCGGAAACATCGTTTCGAAAGCACCGAGGATCCTCCGGGAGCTTGGTGCCGTGCATCAGTAGTTTCTGAAGCGCCGTCCCGTCTGGGAATGGTGGTTGTGCGGTGAGAAGGAAGTACAGGGTGCAACCGAGCGAGTAGATATCGCTTCGCACATCGGCGTCGCGAGGATCGTGAGCTTGTTCCGGAGAAATGTAATCGAATGTTCCTAGCGTGACACCGCTGGCGGTGAGGTCCCCGGTGGATCGATCCAACTCGGTGGTTCTGGCAAGTCCCATATCGACGATCTTGGCGCGGCCATCGAGGCCGATCAAGATATTCGAGGGCTTGATATCGCGATGGACCACGCCTCGTTCGCAGGCGTGCTGCAGTGCCTCGGCCACTTGGCAGGTAAATCGGGTTGCGTCGTCGACACTCAGCGGTCCACGCTCGAGCACCAGCTGTCGCAGGTTCATCCCTTCGATGAACTCGAAGACGATGTAGCTCCATCGCTCGGTCTCGCCGACGTAGAAGACTTGAGCGATGTTCGGATGGTCGAGTTTGGCAGCGCTTTGGGCTTCCATGCGGAAGCGTCGTAACGATTCCGCGCGGCGCTGCGACATGGGAACTACTTTGATCGCTACAACGCGATCGAGTCGCAGGTCTCTTCCGCGAAAGACTGCCCCCATGCCACCGATACCGACCAGCGATTCGATTCGGTAATGATCGAGGTTTTGACCAACTAGTTCGTGGACCGTTTCGTTGGGTAGGAGTTGAGCAGAGACCTCTGGACCGAGAGATGTCGGGAGGGCAAATACATCACCCTCGCGAATCTCCGTGCGTTCGGTGTCTAACGAAGTGATCGAATCATTTTGCACCGAGGAGGACATGACGATCGCTGGTAGAAGGTAGCTTTATTTATCACCGGACGCACCATCAGACTCACCGCCGGACTCACCGGATTCACCACCATTATTGGCATCGGAGTTGCCTGCATCCACAGGTAGATCAACCTGTCCGTCGCTTCCAACAATCGCTTCGCACGCGGACTGCAATGCGTTCACGTAGAGACGCGTCGAATTAACGAGCGAATTAAGGTCCTTGATTTTGTCATCGTTCAAAGCTTTTTGAAGTGACTCGATCGCTTTGATCACGGATTTGATTTTGTCCGTGCGTCCAGCGTCTGCAATGACGATGAGTCCCTTGGTCGAATCCTTACCGTCATGAGCTTTGCCGAATCCATCTAGCCCGTAGTGAATTTTTTCGAGTCGTTGCTGCAGGATGCGTCGAGCGACTCGCACCTCCTTGGGTTGTTCTTCAAAGGCATTCTTGGGCTTGGGAGGAGTTGGGGCACCACGTCCAGGCCCTAAACCTCCCCCTTCTCCGTCATCGCTTCCCGATCCGCCGCCACCGCCTCCGGCACCGCCTGGCAGCCCGGGGCCGCCTCCACCAGGCATCCCTGGTCCTCCACCTCCCATGCCTGGATATCCACCCGCTGCAGCCGTCGTTTGAGCGCAACGACGATTCCAAGACCGCAAGCTGGCCTGAAGAAATTTGATTGTGCTTGTCTCTAACTCGACCAACTCTTCAGCGGATAATTCCGGTTTAGCTGTTTGTCCAAAACATTGCACTGCGGTTTCGACAAGCCACTCCGACTCGGATTTGTATTTTTGGAGGGCTGGCTTGATGAGCGACAACAGAACCGGCTTGGCTGCCTTCGCAGACTCGGACTCGCCATTGGCGATGATTGAAAGGTTTTCAATCATCAGTTCGCGAAGATAGGCTTCTTCCTCGCTACCCCGAGCTGCAGGCTTTTGCGCGCCAAGAAACGCTTCTGCGTTGGATACGAATTTTTTGCGTGCTAACTCCATCGTGTTTGCATCCATGCCTTGCCAAGTCCAATGCCTCGGCAAATGGGTCAGCGAAGCGGCGACCATACCATCATTTTCTGTCGGTACGAAAATTCGAAGAAGAATTTTGGTTCCTTCTGGATCGGGTAAGCCTCCGCTCTGGCTGGAGGTTGGCTGTCGATTCAATCGACCAGCGATGACTGCTGCAATAATTCGGGAAGATGGATGAGCGGACTTGCCGTCTTTATCCTTACCATTGATCACATCCAAGAGGATACGGGCCAACATCTTGTTGTAGTCTTCAAGGGTCTTCAGATTGCCGCGACTCTTGCGTTCCATGACCTCGATGTCGTTGAACAGTTCTGTGCGAGCATCATTCATCGCTCCTGCATTGGATTGCAGCAAGCGGGGCAGAAGATTTTCCTTGTAGTACGCTTCAATCCCAGCCAGATCCATCTTTTCAGGATTTAGCAAATCATCCTTTTCCTTTCGCCGTTTTTCACCAGCAGGGTCAGGAGGAAGAACGCGGTATTTCGACTCTGCTTCCTGCCCGTGGGCTGGAAGGTAAGTAGAGCAACTCGCAACCAAAGCGACGAGCGATACGATCGAAAGATAGGTTCGAAACTGGGTCATAACTCGTTTCACCATGTGCGCAACTCCAACCTAAACACCCCTAACACCCGGCGATTGGGCTGGGGAATCAATCCGCAGAATCTATTCCAGAGTACGACAGGCTGGGGGCAAGTGTCAACTTTTCAGCCCCCGAAACGGTCGAGAACCCTAGAAATCGACCAATAATCGATAGGCGATTCGGGCCCTTGCCCCGCTGCTGGCATCCATCTCGTCATTGAGAGGGACTTGGTTTGTCAGGCCCCGATTTCGAAGTTTGCTTGTCGTCGTATCCGAAATCACCCATCGCTGACGAACGTACGGCAGCGAAGAGAGAGGCCAAATCATCTTTGAGATTCGACTCCTCGATATCGTCCGTGTATATGGAACGAGCGCTGGGCAATTCCGTTACCGGTTGGGGCATCTCTAACTTCGGTGCAAGAGGTTGTTTCTCGCTCAAAGATTCTTCAACGTTTTCGGTGGCCGCAGCCACCCTCGAACCTTCCGATTCCTCATCCTCCGGCCCAAAAATGGATGCCGACTCATCGAAATCGCTCTGGACCGGTTGGCTTGGCTCCTCTTCGTATGCTTCCTCCAGCATAGGTTCGGGAACAACGTCCGAATTCAGCTGAGCCAGAAGCTCGTCAATCTGGTCAGTGCTGGCGAAGCCTTCGAGAGTTTCCGAAGGGACCGCCTCGGCGATCATCTGGGGATTGGGTTCGACTTCTTTAATCTCTTCCGTGACAGCATCGATGGCTTTCGTCACCACCGGTTCTGCGGGCTCTTCGGGAGGATCATCCCATGGGCACGGAAACTGGGCAAGAGCGTCGATCGAAAACGGCTTCTCAGGTTCTGGTGCAACTTCCGGCTCCGGTGCCGAAACCTCCATGGGGGCTTCTTCCTGCGCAGGCGCATTCTCCTCGCCAAATTCCGATAGCAACTGCAGCAGTTCGTCCGGTTCCACACTGCGATTGCAGTACCAGTAGCTCATTTCGCATTCAAGGGAGATCGCTTCTTCATGAAACGAGAAGAACTCCGGCGCAGCTATTTGTTCACAAATTTCCGAGAGCGATTCTCGGCATTCCGAAAGAGGCTTGCCAAAGCAATGCAGGAGAAAACTGTGGGGTTGGTAACGAGATATCGATGCGCTATCTCCCAGCGATTCGGTGAGGTGTATCGATAAGGATTGAACAGCGTGTTCGATACAGGCTGCACCGCACTGCTCCATCAAGTGCTCGGCATTCGATAGAGAAAGCTTCGCATAGCAACTTGGATAAGCTTCCATATCCGATTCGCGACTCCACTCACGAATCAAACGGTCCATTCCATTGGCATTCAGCGTTCCCGTCAAACGGTCTCGAGACGGATTGGGCAAACTGGTCAGCAAATCCTTGAGGCGTTGCTTATCGGTTGGACTGCCGCGTAGGGAAAGAGATCGCCCGGAACCGGTTACAGCGCGCGTGTGTGCGACTTGAAGAGGTTCCCAATCCACCATCGAGGCGACCTGAACGGCAGATCCCTTGGCGGACTTGTTTCCCGGGCGCCAGGCCAGGGATAGGATCAGCAAACCAGCGGCGAATTCGGCGCCCAGGCATAGCCAGTCCAAGTCCACATCGAGCAAGAAATCCATAGCTATCAATTATCGAATCGCGACCTAACGATACAGAATATCCTCCAAACCTAGGGCGAATTATCTGCTTAGGCATCCGGCCCAATCGTTTCTAGGTCAGCCTCTTCGGTTCAGTCAATGGTTTAATGCATGCATAACGCCTGTAACATTTATGAGGATTTTTTCGATATGCTTGACAAGTCGGATTTCGATCCGTTAGTTTGTTGGCGTTGATTGCTCGTAGAGATTGGCAAAAGGAATTGTGTCATGATCCGTCCAGGCGTTCAGGATGTTGTGAGCCAGGCCAAAAAGTTGCTCGTTGATAGTCCGTTCCCAGAGTTGCATGCCGTGGATGTTGATCAACAAGGTGAAAAAGTTCGCCTTAAAGGTGAGGTCCGCACCTACTTTCTTAAGCAACTGGCACAGGAGACCGTTCGTTCGGCAACGGGTGGAATCGAAGTGGAAAACGAGTTGTTGGTTGCACTTCGTCGACGGGTGCATTAGGGTTCTCGTGCCGTTCCGGAGGGGCTTGCCGGAAACGCTGATTTTGGCCTTTCGATCCGATCGCGCAATATGCTATTCCCTCTTCGAAGGTTGCTGAACATTTCGGAAGAGAGGAGTCCTGGCCAATGTCGCGATATGTTTTCGTCGCTGCAGCTGCGCTCTTCGCAGGTCTTATGCTGATTCTGGCCCTTTCTTTGGCACAGCGGGACGCTCGGATCGGTCACACGCTACCTGTCGATTCGATACCTCCCTACGCCGAGCAGGTCATATCTCCTATCGCAGTACAGAAGGCGTCCTTGGAGGATGAGGTTTCCATCGCCTTGCCGATAGTGCAGCCAGCACAGCAGCAGTACGAAACAAGACTGGCATCGCATACTGTTCCTTTGGCTTCGGATGAGCCTCCGACGATGCCACCTGCAAAGACATTTAGCGAACCGCCGCGATTTGATGCTTCACGGATCCTGTCGAAACGTCAGGAGGGAACGTTTCCCAATGTGAAGTTGCTCTCACCCGCCGAATTGAAACCCCCCAGGGAAACCGCGTCACCATTCCCGATGGCTCCACCTCCGTTGGCATCGCCCCCAGCGATCGCGACATTAGGAGTTCCGGGACCGGAGAGTGTTTTTCCAGAAGTCGCTGCACCGTTGCCGATTGTATCGCCATCGAGTCGCACCTCCCAAGATACTCCACCATCATTCGGGGCGTCTTCTGCGGGGCCAACCATAACGAACCCACCTCCGGCGGAACTGCCTGCAGTGGGACTGCCTAGTGTAGGGCCTTCCTCAAGCGGTTCGTTATCCAACGTGCAACCATCGCTTACCGCCCCGAAACAACTGGACGCCCCGAAACAACTGGACAGCCGTAGATCGGGAGTTATTGGCTCCACTCTAATCGAAGACTCCGCTTCTACACATTCTCGAGGCACATGGTCGATGTCCAGCGGTTCGCCGGGATCTAGGCAGTTCGACGGATCTCAAAACCCGAGCTTGGAAATCATCAAACGAGCTCCCTTGGAAGTTCAGGTAGGAATTCCAGCAACATTTACTGCGATCGTGAGAAACGTCGGAAATGCGACAGCCTTCGATGTTGAAGTATTCGATACCGTACCACGCGGTGCCAAATTGGTACGCACCATGCCACAAGCTGAGACCTCTTCAAACAACGCTTTAGTGTGGAAGTTGGGGGAACTAGCTGCTGGACAAGAGACGACGATCAATATGGAGTTGATCCCAGAGACTGAGGGTGAGATTGGTTCGGTAGCCAGTGTCAAATTCGCAGCTCAGGCATCGGTTCGAACCATGAGTACTTTGCCCAAGTTATCGCTCAAGCAATGGGCACCCACGGAGATTCTCGGAGGGGATACCATCACCATCGGAATTGAGATTTCGAATGTTGGCACAGGGACGGCGAAAGACATCGAGCTTGAGGAAAGCGTTCCAGCAGCATTCCATCATGCGAGCGGCGCTCGATCTCTCGGACTCGAAGTGGGCGATTTGGCGCCTGGCGAATCGCAACGTTACGAAATTGAATTGACTGCCGTTGAAGCAGCCAAGGTTGCCAACGTGGTCCGTGCTACCGCAAGCAACGCTGCGATGGGTGAATCTTCGCAACCGATAGAGATTCGAGCCCCCAAGTTGCAATTGCAACTCAACGGCCCGAGGATCCGATATCTGGAACGGCCCGCTCCGTTTGAAGCAGTCATCGAGAATACCGGAACTGCCGTGGCGAGAGATTTGTATATCGTTGCCTATTTGCCGCGCGGTCTTCATTTCAGTAGCGCTAACAACGAAGGCACCTACCTTCCCGATCAACATGCCATCGCTTGGAATCTAGCTGAACTGGCTGCTGGAACGCGAGCGAAGACGGAGTTCATGGTCCTTCCGGTCGAAGAGGGCAAGTCGGTAGTTCGCATGACAACCGATGCCGAAGGGCTGGGAGTCGAGAGCCTTGAACGTGACGTGCAGGTCGAGGGCCAAAGCGAATTGACGTTCGATATCGATGATGACCACGACCCGATTGAAACCAACGGCGTAACAACCTACACCGTGAATCTCACCAACATCGGTACAAGGCCGGATCAGAATGTTGTCCTATCGATTGAAATTCCTGACGGAAGTGCGTTGGAGCAAATCGAGTCGGCGGTGAAATACCGGACGC
Source organism: Planctomycetota bacterium (assembly GCA_018970165.1). GTDB lineage: Bacteria > Planctomycetota > Planctomycetia > Pirellulales > Pirellulaceae > JBKCUI01. Next base: position 25,003 of record JAGWWZ010000002.1, read on the forward strand.
AAGGACGATCGGTCATCTTCGAACCCTACTCGGTCCTGCCATCGAAAGAACGAGCGGTTGCTAAAATTCGTGTGCGCCACGGTCGCGAGGGAACCCATGTATTCCGCGCATCGGTGCAAAGCGCCCTGCGCCCTGTTCCGGTCATCAAAGAAGAGAGTACGCAAGTCTACGTGGACAGGTAGCGAACCTTGCCATATCGGAAAGCAAGGAATATGGTCTTCTCTAAAAAACCCGGCCTTTCTCGGCGAATTCATCTTTCGCTAACAGGCAGGAAATGTCTTCATCATTCCTTAACTGCTTCTTCATGTTCGCTTCATGGGCTCGGGTTTTCTGCTCAATACCATAACTGCGTTCGTTCGGACGCACCAATCGGAAACAGTCGTGGGAACTGTGGCTCGACCATTGTTTAGGAAGTGGTTGCCAGGATTGGTTGGAAGCTATTTATTTTTGGAGAGGTTCTCATGAAACGTACCAGCATGTTGATTTCCGCCCGAGGATTCACATTGGTCGAGTTGTTGGTTGTGATCGCCATTATCGGTATTCTCGTTGGATTGCTTTTGCCTGCTGTTCAGGCTGCCAGAGAGGCTGCTCGACGTATGAGTTGCAGCAGCAACGCTCGCCAGTTGGGTCTTGCTCTACACAATTACGAAAGTGCCTTCAAGCGATTGCCTCCTAGTCGTATCACAACGAGCAATCCCACGTACCAAGTCTCTTGGCCAGCGATGATCTTGCCGATGATCGAACAAGGTCCTAGTTTCTCGCAGTACAACTTCAATCTGCCTTGGTACCATCCGACCAACGACGTCGTAACCACGACTCAGATTCCTATTATGATTTGCCCATCGGCGCCGACGCCGCGAGATCTGCCTCCGCAGAACCTTTACACGGCGATATCGAACAACATGCGAAGCGCCGCACCCCTGCCGGTGTGGGGATATTCGGACTACGGCTCGATCAATGCTGTTCGAAACGCTGCGTTCGTAGCGGCAGGTTTGCCGAGCATCAACACTCGCGAGGTCTGGGGTGCGATGGGTCGCGGACCGGAAGGTATCAAACTCTCTCAAATCCGAGACGGATTGTCGAACACCGCCGTGATCGGCGAGGGGGGTGGTCGTCCAGCAATGTACGTTAGCGGGCGCAAGGTGATGAATCCTCGAACCGGGAACATCGCAGTTGGTACCCCTGTGGTTGCTGACGGATGGGGATGGGCAGACATCAACGGCGGGTTCAGCGTCGATGGTGGGAATGCTCAAGGCTTGCAAAACAGTACCACTTCGTCTGGTGCAACGACAGTCGTCGGGAGTTGCTTCCTCAACTGCACCAACGATTCCGAATTCTACGCATTCCACGGATCTGGCGGTCATTTCGTGTTCGCCGACGGATCGGTTCAATTCGTTGCCTCGAACATGGCAGCTCCTGCCTTCGTTGCGATGTGCACGCGTGACTACGGCGACCTTTTCACGATCGAATAATCATAGATTGGATTGGCGTCTCACAGTTCCATTAAGGGGAGTTGGAATAAGGGGAGTTGGAAGCGAATTCCAACTCTCCCCTGTTTTTTCATGGTGTTGGTACAGGTACAGGAAATCGAGTTACAATAGGCTTTCCAACAATGACTGATCGCCATTGGGTTTCATTTTCTTTCGGCTGCTTATGTCTCTTAGGGGCATCTAATCTGGGAATTGCTCAAGTGAGCTTGGTGGGAACAGTACGAATCCCCGGAACCGCAACGGACAAAAGCGGTTTGGAAGGCACGTTGGAAACCGGCACGCCACAAAACGCGTTCGGAGGCTTTTCAGCGATCGAGTACAGTGGTAACAAGGATCGGTACTTTGTTCTTTCGGATCGAGGAGCTGGAGATGGTGCCGCCTCATTTAAATGCCGATTTCATGAAATAGAATTTTCGGCAAGCAACGTCTCGTCCCGAGGAAGGCTCGAGTTAATCAACACAACGCTGCTCCGGGATCACGAGGGTCGTAGCCTAGTGGGAAGTCTGGAGCCGATGAAGAAGTGGGACGGCTCAGGGCATGCACCAAGTTTGGATCCGGAGGGCATTCGGAAGAGTGCTGAAAATCTCTTTATGGTCAGCGATGAGTACGGCCCGAGCATCGACTGGTTTGATCGGGACGGCTTTCTTAAAAAGAGTCTTCCCATTCCCGATCATTTTCGGTTGAGCGAAAAACTGTCGCCGGCGATGACGCGGGGCACTTTTACGAATCGCGGCATAGAAGGGATCAGCCTCTCGCCCGATAATCGTTGGCTGGTTGCTGCCATGCAGGGGCCTTTGGTTCAGGATGGTCGCATTGAGAACAGCAAGTGTCTTGGGCTAGCGACTCGCTGGCTCGTTTACGATCTCCAAAACGGAGGAACGAAAGAGTGGTTGTATCTGCTCGATGACGAATCCACTGGCCTCAGCGAAGTGTTAGCGATCGACGATCAGCGATTTCTCGCACTGGAGCGAGACAGCAAAGCTGGCAGCAAGGCGAAGATCAAGCGCATTCACTTGGTGGATGCATCTCAGGCCACCGACGTATCGAGTGTGTCATCGTTTCGAAATGGAGTTCCCAACGGGCACCGAGCAGTTTCCAAGCGTTTGCTGATCGATTTGATGCTACCCGAGTACGGTCTTTCTGGCGATGCGACACCTGAAAAGCCCGAAGGGCTTGCATGGGGGCCGTTGCCCAATGAAGGAAAGCGCCTTCTCGTTGTTTGTTTCGATAATGACTTTGAACCGGAACAGGACTCGATCCTGCAAGCGTTCTTGGTCGATGAGCGTCAGCTGAAGCGATAACGGACAATGCACCAGAGAGTGTTGATCAGATCCTTGAAACCGATTTTCTTGCCGTCCTTCCAGGACCTGCTTTGGTAGGAAATCGGCACCTCAAAGATTCGATGCCCGCGGCGCGCAAGTTTGGCTGTGATTTCCGGTTCGAAGCCGAAGCGTCGCTGCTCGATATCGATGGATTGAAGAATATCTCTGCGGATCGCCTTGTAACAGGTTTCCATATCGGTGAGACGATTGCATGTCATCCAGTTGCTGAACTGGGTGAGCAACCAATTTCCCAATCGATGGATGACCGATGGATCTTGCACACTGTTTGCGAGGTATCTGGATCCGTATACAACGTCCGATCGCCCTTCGAGAATAGGTGCTACAACACGCAGGATATCGTTAGGATCGTACTCTAGATCGGCATCTTGGACGATGACGACCTCGCCACGAGCTCGCTGAAATCCGCTCTTGAGTGCTGCTCCTTTTCCCTGATTATGCGGATGGAGGATCACCTCAAAGCCCTTTCGGCCGATGTATGACGAGAGTATCTGCTGAGTCCCGTCCGTGCTGCCGTCGTCGACCAGTACGATCTGTTTATCGATCTGCAGCGAAGCGACCCGTTCAATCACTTTCGCAACGGTGTTGCGTTCATTGAATACGGGAATGACCACGGAAATAGCTGTATTTGTCTCGACATGCGAGCAGGGGATGCCGTTTCCAAGCTGGCTCAGTTCGCGTTGTGGAGCTTCCTGCAACCAATCCACCGACTCCTCGATTCGACTGACGACATCATTGGCGATGCCTTGGTCGATATCCCGGAACTGCGATTCGGAGATCGAGACCGCCGCTTGGCTGCGCACACCGTTCAAAATCGTTGCTCATTCGCGAAGGATGGTATTCGGGCGGAATGCCCGACTCAAGTATGCCGAGCAAATAGAGGCCAATTCCTAGGAATTGCTTAATCCGCGAGAAAAGGGAGCCTTCGGAACATCGATCTTGACGACAGTACCGATTGTAGCACTCGTTAATTTTCGCTACTTGGTCTTTGAATTCTTGGCTTTACCTGGCCAGAAGTTTAGCCACGTCTGGGCTGTAGATTTTTCAGGTCCCGACTTGTCCTCTTGAGCCTCGGCATCCTCTACTGCTCCAATGAGCAGGTCCGTCATCTGCATGACCGCTTGTGTGATTGCCGCTTTGGGTGCTTGTTCGATGAGCGGTTGCCCGTTGTTTCGCATCTCGATCATCGTGCGATAATCGTTTGGAATTTGGAAGAAAATTTCGCGGCCGATGGTCTCTTTCGCCTTCTTGAGACTGATTTGTCCACTTTCGAGACCGACTCGGTTGACAACGACCTTGACCTTGTCGCGGATAGTGTCCATCTGCTGCAAGCTTACTAGCACCCGCACCATGTTTCGGAGGCAAGGCAGGTCCAATTGCACGATCAATAGCACTTCATTGCATAATTCCAGTGCAGTGAGGTCGACCTGGCTGAAAGATTTCGAGAGATCGACGACTACATGCGAGAAGGATGCTCGGAGCAGCCCGAACACTTTGCGGAGAGTTTCCGGAGTGATTAGATCGAGATCCTGAAGTTGAACTGGCCGAGGCAGGAGATACAGACCCGAGGAGTGTTTGGTCAACGACTTGCGAAGCAATTGGAAGTCCAAACGGGCAACGTTTTCCGTAACATCCACCAAACTGTAATCCGGAATGGAATCGAGGAACACGTCGGCATCTCCCAACGCCAGATCCAAGTCGACAAGGGCGACGGTGTTTTCCGGATTTCTTGCAATGTTGCATCCGATATTGACCGCGATAGCGGTGCAGCCAACACCTCCCGTTGCACCTGCGACTGCGATCATTTTGCAACCGCGAGCCCGGCTGTCTCCTCCTGAATATTTTTCTTGAAGCAGTCGCTCCAGGGCAGCATACAGTTCTTCGACTTCGACGGGAGATGTCAAAAACTCCTTCGCACCTGCCCGAATGGTTTTCAGAATAAGCTGACCATCGGTGCTCTTGGAAATCGCGAAGAGGTTGCATTTCGGATACGAACTTCGCAAACGCTCGATCAGACCCAAGCCCCGCTCCACGTTGCTGTCCAGACTGACGATCGCCAAGTCGGGCTTGGATGTCTCGATCACATCGGGAAAGAACTCGTAGCGCGAGCATTCGGCATCCAACCAAACAATGTCAATGCTGACGAGAATGTCTTTCAGGATCTCTCGCGATTGATCATTCGGATCAACGATCGCTACTCGAAGCACGTTACTCATACGACTGTCCGTTTCTGACTTGTTGCGTTGGTCTTATTACCGTAGGTGTCTTAGCGATTCATGCGGGGGGCAGATGTCGGAGTGACAGTGGTTCCCGGTTGAACCATTTCCATCGTTGTTCCCTGCGGCATCGGTGGCGACGTATTCGGTACCTCGATGTAGCCTTTGCCGTACAATTCCGAATCGAGCGGAGAAGTGCTGTTGTAACCAGGACCACCGCAAGGAACTTCTTCGGGTTGCATGGGACCTGCGAAATTCGGAGTGACCATGATCAGAAGTTCCACCTCGTTCTGAATTTCGCGGTTTCTGCGGAACAATGCTCCCAAGTAGGGAACATCCGATACCCAGGGAATACCGACCGTCTCCGATTCCGTTCTCATTTGAAGTAATCCCGCCAGTGCCAACGTCTCACCCGCTTTGAGTTCGACTGCCGTTTCCACGAAGCGACTTCGTAAGCCAGGTACACTCACTCCACCGAGCGATACGGTACGGCCGGGGTCGATCTCAGTGATCATCGGACGGACTTCCAGCCAAATTCGGCCATCACCGCGAACCTTGGCGACGAAATCAAGCCGCGTTCCATATTCGCGAAATTCAACCCCGACCTGTCCCATGCCCGCAGGAACCAATATCGGGAACTCCCCACCCGAATTAAAACTGGCCGGTCTTCCATCGATCGCAACCACCGTTGGATCAGCAAGAACCTTGGCCATGTTGTTTTGCTTGAGAGCACGGATGAAACCGAAGAAAGTATTATTCTCGGTGACAACTTCGAAACGAACGGTCTCGCGAGCAGCACTCGTGATCGTGGTTCCTGTCCCTCCCGGCGCGATTAATCCGCTAACCGAGGATACAACCCCGTCGTCATTCCAAGACGAAGCCCAATCCACACCGAGTTCGCGCAGCTTCGTTCTCGAAACCTCCATCACCTGCGTATGTAGCATGATCGTGTGAACACCGATGACTTCAACTCGGTTGATCACGTTCTCATAATACTGCTCCGCAATTCGTACAACCTGCTCGACATGCTCGTCTGCAGTCACCTGCCCCGAGATAATCACTGCCTCCTGGATGGGCATCACTTCCAAAGTTGCAGAAGGAAATTGTTCAGCCAGGATTGCTTTCAACTCCCGGGCATCGCCGGTCACTACAATCTCTAGCGAATACGTTTCGTTGTCGCGAGTCTTCAAGTCGATTTGGCTTACCCCAGTTGCCATCGCAGAGATGAGAATCTCCGAGCGACTCGTCGGTTTCGCATAGATGATCGTATCGTTGTACACCTGCACCGTATCGATCACTTGATTCAGGGCGATGACCTGCGAAGTATTCGCGATCATCTGCATACGCTCGAATTTTTTAGTGATCAGTCTGCGAGTCGAAGGAACACCAACGTCCTCCTCCTCCTGCGCCTGCATCGGAGCCGAGAGGATGCATACTGCAGCGATCGAAACAGCAACCGAGAAAGTGCGGCACATACACCGCAGAGCATTCAATCCCGACCGACAAGTAAACCCCGGGCGAATGGTTTCCATAGTGGATAACATCTCGGTCTCACTTCCCTGTGAAAACTCAATCTGGGCCATTCCCTGGCCAAGTCTACTCGGCGCACGTGCGAACACACTACACCGACGTATCGCTGATCGACTGTTAAGCTACTCCACCTTTACTTGGACTGAGGGTAGGTGGGTGTAAACCCCCCAGTTTGCCAGGTTCCGGTCTTCGGATCCCACTTCGCACTCGGTTGGTTAGCATTCGGTGAAGTGGAAGAGTTGCTCGATCCCGAGTAGGGAAAATCGCTCGATGAACCGCTTTGGGCGTCTGCCGCATTGGGGCTCGAATAGGTTTCCGGCGACATGAGAATAGGCAGTTTACTACCATTCACCCATCGATAAATGGATACCGAACCTGGGGTGATGATCAGCATTTCCTTCCGTTCATCTGGCTGAGGCTTCGGGGTTACGGCAGCAAATATTCCCTGGAGCATCGACAAAGAATTGCTTGTTGTCTTGACCACGTCGTTCTTTCGCTCGGACTTCTTCAGCCAATCCATAAACGAGTCGCCGATATCAGGATTGGCCTGGCCCGCAGCTACTTCGTTGGCTTCAGGTGCGCGAAGAGACAATTTCAACTTGCCGAGGTTGCTAGCTGTATCAAGTACCTCATACTGTTTCTCTAGAACAAGCAGTTGGATGGTGCTTGCTTTCTTGGGACTCGCTTCCGGTTCCTGAAAGGAAACTCCGTCGACCATCGCGACTTCGATATTGCGCATGATGCGGATACTCTTGGAAACCGGAAAACGATTTCCGGACTCGAAGAATCCCGTGATATCTACGCGGTCACCCGGACTGATGTAGCCACTTCCGCCGTTGGTATCATCGACCTTCACGTCGAAGATTCGATAACCGACCGGCACGATCAGGTCTTTACCTTTAGCAGATACTTTGGCCTCAATGAGTGGTTCGCCAACGTAAAGCCGCTGCTTCGCGTACTTCCCTTCAACCTCTTTGGGATCAGTCAGCGCGCCCGCTGGCACACGATCTACGGGCCATTGTTCGACTCGAAACATCTCCAATGTCATCTTGGTCATCGGTGACACATCCTTCGCGAGGACGAGAACACCGGTGGTGGCCGCATTATTGTTTCCACCCTCACTCATCACCTGGCTGACAGCGAATGATGCAATGAGACCGCAACCGATGGAAATGACGAGGAGAATCAGAGGTTTGGTGCGCATGGACGGAACGCCTTTCGAGGAAACGTACGCGGAACTCGGTTGAGTTATCCGCCAAGGGAGCGTCCATGCATTTTGTAGTCGCTAGCCTAAGGGCTCTTCATCAATCCTAGGAGAGGAAATCCCACGGCGCAGTGCGACCTGGAGCGTTTATCGAACTGCAGCGACATTGGCGTAGAGCAATTTCGCGATAGCTGTTGCAATGCGAGTATTCCTCAAAACCAGTATGTGTCGTTCCGCTGGTCACTGGAGAGCTGTTTTCAATGCTTTGCGGCTGGCTGGCCGTGGGAGCTCGATTTCGAGGATTTCTTGCTGGAGCTTGAGTTCTCTGGTTTATGTTGCGAACGTTCTTTTTCGGGTGTTGCATGATCCGTCTGTTCGCTGTGAGCGGATTCCTGATGTTCTCCTGATTCTTCCGGATCGCCGTGCAAGTCGTCGGACTCCTCTGTTTGCTCGGCCCCAGCTTCACCTCGAAGCGTAGCAACCAGTCGTCTGGGTTCTGGCCGCGGTGCGTTGCTGATGAATTCCAACCCGTCGCGGTTGGTACCTAGGGGGCGAATTTCAGTGACCAGAACATCCTCGACGGAACTAGCTCCTAGCATTTGGGTGAGAATATCGAGAAGCTGGGTTCGCAGATCGGTCATGTACGGGTCCGCCAGATGCCTGCTGTCGAATTGCCGCAAGTGCTCTTCGAGAGCCTGACGAACCTGAGCGGCGTTGAGCTCAATCAATTGTCGGCTTTTCATGCGATGTTTTTGGGGAACGATCGCATGGAGCGTCATCTCAACGGGTGCGTCATTCTTCGTTCGATAGGCGGTGTATTCGCCCAAAGGAACCTCGCAGGAGATATCTTTTTTGGCTAATGAAGCTTGATAACGAATGATACCAACGATGCTGGCGTGCAGAAATACAAGAGCCAGAACGAGGAACCCAATCCAGTATTTGCGAATTGTTTCAAGCATACGACAGCCTTACAATCAGATTGCTGGGCGATGCGCGAGGCATGCCATCTCGATACCGTAGGTCGCGATAGCGATGGTGCGAGGCGAAGCGATGAAATTCAGCTAACCCGTGAGCCCAAAATGCTTGAAATGCTCTTGGAGAGTCCCGTGACGATTGGCGCAATTGGCGCGATCGTAGCGATTGCCACGTTCTATGCGTGGATGCAAACCGGTATTAAGCAGCTGTTGCCAACTTCGATTGCCGTTGCGGCAGCAACGATCATGCTAGTTATACTCAGTCTGATGATCGATACCGATCAAGAGATCCTCCGTCGCTACGTATACGAGACTGCATCGGAATTGGAGGCCAATCAGTATCAGAAAGTCATTGCCAAGATTCACCCTCGGGCTGCTGACAGTTTGCAGGATGCACGCAACCGGCTTCCTGACATTCAGTTCACGGCCGCGAGGATCAAGACGATTCATGAAATCTCAGTGACTCGACATCGCACGGGAAGCCATGCAACGATCACGATGAATGTCTACATCGAGGCCTCGTACAACGCTCAGCAGGGTCAAGCACCTCGATGGGTTCAGTTAACACTCGAGCAAACCGATGGTCGATGGCTGATGGTTGATTTCCAACAGCGCGAACCGCATTATCAACTGCTCAACCAAGAAGGGCAGGCAAGACTCAATCGATTCAACGGATGGTGATCATCCGCTCGCTTTCGGCATCGCGAATCACAAAAGTGACTCCCTTGCCTTGACGCACTTCCCCGAGAGCTTCCAAGAATTCGTCGCTAGAGTTAGTTTTATTTCCGTTCACCGAGAGGATCACATCCCCTGGCTTGACGCCGACGAACCGACTTTTTCTGGAAACGCCGGTCACGATCACCCCTTCCCCGTCTCGCAATCCATAGCGCCTTGCGATATCTGCAGGTACCTGGTCCACGGCGATCCCTAGCCGTTCCATCGTCTCCATGCTCTGTTGTTGAGATGCGGCCAAAGCTTGCTCATCTAGGGCTGCAACCGTTACGAGGTAGTCCAGGCTCTTACCTTCGCGAAGAATCCGAATCGTCACGGCTGTTCCAGGTTTCGTTTCGCCGATGGCACGTCGCATCGCGGAGTCCGATTTGATGTCGACGCCGTCGATCGAGACGATCACATCTCCTGCGCGAATCCCAGCCTTTTCTGCAGGCATTCCCTTAGTCACTTGTTCCACCAATGCTCCCTTTTGATTCTCAGGAAGCGAAAGTTGCTGAGCGATGGCTGGGGTTACCGATGCGGGGCGAATTCCCACGAATCCACGGGACACTTTGCCGGACGAGATCAAATCCGAAAGGACACGCGATGCGGTGTTGCTCGGGACCGCGAAGCAAACTCCGTTGTAACCTCCTCCTCGGGAAGCAATCGCGGTATTGATCCCAATGATCTCACCACGAAGGTTAAGAAGCGGACCACCGCTGTTTCCTGGGTTGATGGCTGCGTCGGTTTGGATGAAATCATCGTAGGGGGTGATCCCTTGATCCGTACGCTTAGTAGCACTGATGATGCCAGCAGTGACCGTTTGGGCTAAACCGAAAGGACTACCGATCGCAATGGACCAATCGCCGACCTCAACCTTCGAGGAATCTCCCATCGGAGCGGCGACCAAACCGGATGCATCAATCTTGAGAACTGCCAAATCGGTGCGAGGATCGGTTCCAACCACCTTGGCGATGAACTTGGTGTCGTCGCTCAAATAGACTTCCAACTCGGCAGCCCCTTCGACAACGTGATTGTTGGTCAGAATGTAGCCATCAGATCGTACGATCACCCCCGACCCCAATCCCATTTGGACTTTGCCACCTGGTATTTCCGACTCGCTTTCGTCCTCGGGAGGCGTTCCGAAGGGGCCAAATCGATCCCCGAAGAATTGCTCGAATTCCGGGGGCAATCCTCGCATTCCTCGGGACATACGCGGCCGTTCCACGAGTGATTTGATACTCACCACCGACGGCTTCACGCTCTTGGAAACCTCGCGAAACACTCGCGAGAGTGCATCGGCGTGAGCCAACAGCTGTGGATCTAGGTCGAGCCGAGCTTGATTCGATTCGGCGAGTTGCTGTGCGTAGAGTGAACTCGGGGAGACCGAGGATGGAGATAACGTGAGCCAATAAGCAACGGGTGCCGTAAGAATGGCCAGCACCGCAACGAGTTGGAAACGCTTCATTGGTGATCGCATCGGTTCGCTCCTGATCTCATGAGCAATGATGGAAGAGGAAAAAAGAGGAAATGGGTTAAAGCTCAAGAGCTGACTTCGTTGAGTACTGACTCTAGTCGCGTCCGAGCTGGAACTCCCTGAAATCGTTCGACAACTTTTCCGTCTTTGAATACCAACAGTGTGGGAATGGCATTGATCCCGTATTGAGTCGACAGTGCAGGATTTTCGTCCACGTTCACCTTCCCGATCTTCACGGACCCCGCATATTGTTTGGCCAACTCGTCGATTAGGGGTGCAATCTGGCGACATGGACCGCACCAGGGTGCCCAAAAATCGACCAAGACGGGATGATTCGATTGCAGTACATCGGAATCGAATCCGGCATCTGTGAATTCAGCTGCGTTCCCCATTTCAAGAAATCCCCTTCCGCATGATTGTTTTCGTATGGCAACTGCCAAAAAAATACACCTAGCAAACCTGTGCCACTGTACCGCACATGGCGTGCCAAGAAAAGTCTACACTTAGACCTAGAGTACCGAGGAACCTAGGAGGCTAGCGGTAAGTTCCATGGAAATGATTCGGGAGTTGGAGCCTGGGTAACCACGCGTTCTCCTGTTTTGGGATGGCTAAACTCTAAACGCGAGGCGTGCAGTGCCAGCATCGGTTCGCGAGTTTGACGTTTTTGCCGTGTGAAATCGATCCCCCCGCCATAAGTCGCGTCCCCCAAAATCGGATGGCCGCGGGATGCGAACTGAATACGTATCTGATGCATGCGACCTGTTTTGAGGGCTACCCGGACGAGACTGACTTCCCTCTGTCGCGGCTGCGACATTTGTGCCCGCTCCCCAGTTTTCAGCGCTTGCAAGCCGATGAAGCGTCGATCCAGGGTCTCAAACTCCAATTCCGCGAGGCGAGCCCCGTCGACATCCGGTTCCACCAATTCCGCCTTGGCGACGTCCGGGATCTTTCGAATCCAATCAGTCCACACTCCTTGTTCCTCGACATTCCCAAATACCCAAGCAAGATATTCTTTGCGGACGCTCCGAACGGCGAACTGCTCGCTGAGTCGTCGAAGCGCTCGCTGGTTCCTCGCCACAACCAGTACTCCGCTGGTCATCCGATCCAAACGATGGGGGATTCCAACAAATGGATTCGATGCACTTACTCGAAGCTGTTCGATCAATTGCGATTGAACGCTCGGTACTCCCACAACCGCTTGCGTGAGCAGATCGATCGGCTTGTTGACGACCAAGAACCAAGGATCTTCGATCAGGACTTCGATCATGCGATGGGTCGATAAAAAAAGCGAGAAACACCGGCCACATGAATTTCGCGTCCGTTGCGAACAATTCATTAAGTGCTTCTCGCTTGCCACATGTTCCGTTAAAGTGCAACGTGGGTCAAGAGGGATGGGGCTCTCGAAAAAAGAGTTCTTCGAAAAACGATTGTTCATGCGAATCGCGCAGCAGAGCTGAGAATCATGCGAGAGTCGATTCACTTTGTGACAGGACGATTGGCGGAAGCGTCCGTGCGCGAAATCGTGCATCAGTTATCGGAAGCTCGCGGATTCGATTACAGCATCGACGTGTTGCCGATCACTGTCGCCGCTCTGATGACTCCGAAGTGGTTGATGAGACACATCCAAGTTCCTGAATCGGCCACTCGCGTTTTGCTCCCTGGATACCTGCAACCTCATTTGGAAGAAATCCGCAAACACTTTGCGATCCCCATCGATTGCGGGCCGAAGGATGTGCGCGATTTGCCAACTCTGTTCGGTCGTCGTCGACATCGATCCGACGATTACGGTCAATTCTCGATCGAGATCATCGCAGAGATCAATTACGCACCTCGCTTCCCTGTCGAAGCTTTGGTGCTTGAAGCGATGCGACTTGCGAAAGAAGGTGCCGATCGCATCGACTTGGGTTGCGAACCAGCCACGCGATGGGAACAGGTCGCCGATGCAGTCAAGCGACTGATCGATTTAGGATTTCGCGTATCGATCGACTCGTTCGACCCCTGGGAGGTGGAGCAGGCAACCCGGGCCGGAGCCAGCCTTGTCCTATCGGTCAACAGCCAGAATCGTTCCCTGGCAGGCGACTGGGGAGCGGAGGTTGTCGTGGTTCCCGACACTCCCGCCGATTTCGAACAAAGCATGGTCGAGACGGCTCAATACTTGAGCGATGCGCAGGTACCATTCCGGCTCGACCCGATCCTCGAGCCAATCGGATGCGGATTCTCGGAATCCCTGGGACGCTATCTGACCACCCGAAGGATGTTTCCTGACGCTCCGATGTTGATGGGAATCGGAAATCTAACGGAATTGACCGATTCCGATTCCGCAGCCATCAACACGCTGCTTCTCGGATTCTGCGAAGAGCAACAGATCACCAGCGTCTTGACGACTCAGGTTATCCCGTGGGCGCAATCCTCGGTGCGAGAGTGTGACCTGGCTCGCCGTTTGGTGGCCTACGCTGTTCGGCATCGGATTCCTCCCAAGCATCTTGAGGAGAAACTTGTGATGCTGCGAGATCCAACCGCGAATCATCCAACCCCGGAAAGCCTCTCGGCCATGGCTGCGGGGATCAAGGACAACAACTATCGAATCGCGATCGATGGAAACGAGATCCATTTGATGGCCTGCGGAGTTCATCTACGCGGCACCGACCCATTCGAGATCATGGACGCCCTAATGCAGATGCCCGAATCGCGCAACGTCGATGCATCGCATGCATTTTATTTAGGATTCGAACTCGCCAAGGCGCTGACCGCGATGACTCTCAACAAGCGCTATGAACAAGATGAGGCGTTGCGCTGGGGGATGCATACTCGAATAGAACGCCATCATCGATTGACAAGGTCCCGCCCGAAATCACCCTGATCTATTGTCAACACGCGGGAGACCATGGCTAACTGATACTGGTGCAACTGCAGCTGGCTCGCGCGATCTCGCGACCTCGATCATCGGTGATCATGCACTCCACGAAGCCAACTCGCAACCCGCGCTGAATCAGAGATGCCGAAGCGGTCAATTGGTTGCTGCGAACCGGACGCATGAAATGGATGTGCAGGTCGATCGTCGAAAAATCTTGCCCGGCATCCAAAGTTCGTCCAAAAGCGATCCCCATCGCGGCATCAGCCAGCGCAGCGATCATTCCGCCGTGGACTCTCCCCATGGGATTGTGGAGCCGTTCATCGGTGTCGAGCAGAACCGTTGCCTTTCCCGCCGCACGGTCCTCTTCGCTCGCAGGCAAAACGCGAAAACCGATCAAACGAGATACGGGTGCGTCGGAAAATGGATCTTGCATATGCGAATCGGATTCCGATCAGATGCATTGATGGCGGTGTATCGATAAATCAACGATGATTCCGAAGGCATCTTCAGCTATACTTTGCTAACGGGCTAGCCCCACCCACCCTATCCATCTCACGAATTTCCATCTTTCCCGCCGCACCCACTTCGCCGATGCTTCGAGCGTCTTTGCTCATGAACTCGATCGCCCCAATCCGTATGCGAGTTTGTTTCGGACTACTCGTTTGGATAGTTGCGCAGGCTCGCGCGTATTCCGCCGACCCTCCATCGCCGGATGGTCCTTCGTTCATGGGAGCCTCGTTGGAGGTGTTGCCAGCGAACATGGTTGCGACCCCGCGCTACCCTGCTCGCTTCTCCATTCTCGTCCGCACGAACAAAGGTGAGGTTGCTGACATCAGCCAGCACCCCGACTTGCAAATTCGACTATCGGATGGTTCGCTAGGTGAGATCGCAAACGGTTGGATTGAGTATCGCTCCACCGGAACAAGCCAATTGGAGGTGCAGTGGCGCGGTCTTTCGACTCGCGTACCGATCGAGACGACCGAGGATCCAGCCATTGCATATGATCGCGAGGTCACTTCGCTTCTCACTCGCAGCGGATGCAACTTGGGAACATGCCATGGAAACCTTCATGGGAAAGGGGGAATGCGTTTGAGTCTGCGCGGCGATGACCCGCCGTTCGATTTTCATCGGTTGAGCCGCGAATATGCACAACGTCGCATCGATCTCTGGGAACCATCGGCAAGCCTCATCCTGCGCAAGGCAACGGCACAAGTCGCTCATCAGGGTGGCAAACGCTTCGACGTCGATTCCGTCGAATACCAGTGGCTCCGAGAGTGGATCGAAACAGGAGCGATCGAGACCCGGGCAAGTCCGCTTGTATCCCTGGAAGTGTTACCCCGCATGCAGCGCATGCAGCCAGGGGAGTTGAACGCGCGATTGATCGTGCAAGCGAAATTTGCTGATGGATCGATTCGAGATGTCACCCGATGGGCTCGCATCGAACCGAGTGCCGCCACCGGAATCGAGTTATATCAGGACGGATCCGTACAGGCCGAGGCGCCGATCGATGTCAGTTTCGGCGCCACCTACCTATCCGGACGAGCTAGCGGTCGTGTCGTCTTCCTGGGGCATTCACCAAGTGTTACTGGCGTGTCCACTCCGAGCAGCAACCCAATCGATGCGATTGTCGAGGCTCAATGCAAGGAACTGAATTTGACTCCTGCACCACAAGCCGACGATTGGACCTTGGTGCGGAGACTGTATCTGGTCGCGTTGGGGAGATTGCCTCGCCCCGAAGAGACGCTCGCTTTCGTCGCTGATGATCGTCCCAACAAGATCGAATCGCTCGTCGATCGACTGCTAGCCGATCCTGCGTTCGATTATGTCTGGGCCATGCGATGGTCCGACCTGATTCGCAATGAAGACAAGGTCATGAGTCCCAAGGGTGCGGCGATTCTGCATGATTGGTTGCGACAGCAAATGGCATCGGACCGTTCGATGCAGTCTTGGATCTCCGAGCTGGTATCGAGTGTCGGTTCCACCTACGAAAACCCACCCGCATCCTATCATCGCACCCATCGCGATCCATTCACCACGGCAGAGTCTGCTGCCCAAGTCTTCTTGGGAGTTCGCGTTCAATGCGCGAAATGCCACAACCATCCCTTCGATCGGTGGAAACAAGATGACTATTATGGCCTGGCCGCCTACTTCACAACCATCGAGCGCAAACAGATCGACAACAAGCCGAAGGACGAACTCGACAAACACATCATTACGGGAGACGAGATCATCTCGTTGGCGGATCGGTCAGCGGAAACGCTCCATCCCGGTCGATCGCAAAAGGTCCCTCCGCGACCTCTTCCATTCAACGATATTGCTTCCACGAACGCTGCTTCGATTCATGTCGAAGAGTCGTCAGGAACCGTTCTCGAGCGATTCGGTCGTTGGCTGACGGTTGATAATTCGCAATTCGATGCCAACCTGGCCAATCGGATCTGGTTCCAATACTTCGGCCGCGGCATTGTCGACTCGCCAGATGATTTCCGAGATTCCAATCCGCCGACCAATTCCGAGTTGCTTCGATGGTTGGCCGCCGAACTGCGACGAGAAAATTACTCGTTGAAACAACTATCTCGAACCATCCTCTGCAGTCAAACATTTGCGCGGCAGTCGGGCTCCGACCAACCCGGGGTTCAGGAACTGAGCCGTATCCCTTATTTCGCAGCCTATCCGACTCGAAGGCTTGCGGCCGAAACTATGCTCGATGCGGTCAGCGACGCATGCGATTATTATCCACCGGTTCAACCGGGCTATGAGGAGGGAGCACCGACGATCCGACGTGCGATGGAAATGCCAGGCGTGCCAGTCAAGAAAGGGTTCCTGAAAACATTTGGAAAGCCGGATCGATTGCTCGTGTGCGAATGCGAACGGACCAATGCGGTATCGCTCGGCCAGTCGTTGTCGCTCGTCAACGGCAAGGAAGTGCGAGATCGTATATCCCAATCCGACAACCGCATCGGTCGCTTGATGCAATCACCGAAAACGTTTCCCGAGAAGGTCGAGGAACTGTTCTTGGCCGCACTCTCTCGCAAGCCTAGCCAGCGGGAGCAAGATGCCGTTCTCGCCATGCTCGAGGTCAATACCGACCGCCCCAAGAATGTCGAAGAAGTCCTGCTCGCCGTGCAACAGGCCGCCAATGCGAAGCAGTACTCGGAACGCCGCGTTCTCGAAGATGTTCTGTGGGCCCTGATCAATAGCAAGGAGTTTGCGATTCTGCGATGATCTCCTGCGATGAGAAAGGATGAGACAATGAGAAGTCATGGAATCTACTCTGCGAATGCAATCTACTCTCGCCGAGCAGCGTTGAAGATCGGTGGGCTTGGTTTGACCGGCCTGTGGAGCGCAAGCCAACTTGGACGGATTCGTAGTGAAGAATCTCAGCCGAAGTTTCCCTCGCGAGCCAAGAGCGTGATCTTCCTCCATCAGTATGGAGGTCCGAGCCACATCGACACGTTCGATATGAAACCGAATGCACCGGATGGCATTCGTGGAGAGTTCAAGCCGATTTCGTCCGCGATTGCCGGAGTTCCAGTCTGCGAGCATTTGCCTCGATGGGGAGCGCAATTGGATCGATGGGCTCAAGTCCGTTCAGTCCATCACGACATGAAGAACCACAATCCCGCATGTTATTACTCCCTGACGGGAAAGCGACCTCCGACGGACGATATCCGATTGCGCGATACGCTCGAGTTGTACCCGGCATACGGTTCAACAGTGGCCAAGTTCTCGAAGCCGGTAGCAGGTGTCCCCACGTTCGTTGCTTATCCTCATGTGCTGCGCGACGGGGCTATCTCACCTGGACAGCATGCAAGTTTTCTTGGCAAGCAATGCGATCCCTACTTCTTCCAGGGCGATCCCAACTCAAGCGACTTCGCGCTACCCGAGTTGCAATTGCCTGCCGATATAGACATGGATCGACTTGGGCGACGCCGCGATCTGGTGAAACTCATCGACGAAGACCGCCGATTGCTTGAGACGAGCGCCGAAGCGAAGGGATTAGATACTCTGCAGGAGCAGGCGCTGCAGATCTTGTCGTCGACCGGGCTTCGAGATGCGTTGGACTTGAGTCGCGAAGACTCGGCCCTGCGAGATGCGTATGGGCGTACCACTTACGGTCAGTCGTGCCTGTTAGCCAGAAAACTGGTCGAATCGGGGGTGCGCTTCGTGACGGTTTATTTCTCTCAAGGGATCGGGGGGAAGGGAAGCGAGGGTTGGGATACTCATCAAGAGAACTTTAAGGATTTGAGAGAACGCTTGCTGCCGATGAGCGATCAGACAGTACCGACCCTGATCAGCGACTTGGAGTCGCGCGGACTGCTTCAAGACACGCTTGTCTTGTGGATGGGTGAATTTGGTCGAGGACCACAAATCGGGGATCGGGATGGAAAAGGGCGCGGACATTGGCCCGACTGTTACACGGTTATGATGGCAGGCGGAGGAGTCCGCGGCGGAAAGATCTTTGGCCAAAGCGATGCCAAGGGAGCCTATCCAGCAGCAGATCCGGTCGGCCCCGAAGATATCGCGGCTACGCTTTACTGGGCGCTCGGAATCGATCCTGCATCGGAAGTTCTCGATACCCAGGGACGTCCCTTGACCATCTCGAGCGGGCAACCCATTCGAGCTCTGTTCGAGGCGTGATCGCTCTTTACGGCTAGCGTCTATAGAGCAAGATGGTGGGAGATGGTCTTTCGCACCAGATCGATCGTTGCATCGGACACCGTTTGCACCTCGCCGATGCGATTGGGCAGAATAAGGTTGAGCTTGCCATAGGTGTTTTTCTTGTCGTGCATCATTGCTTGGATCATGCGATCTGCGGTCAGATGTTTTTGAATACCGGCCATGATCCGTGTTGGCAGTCCGAATCGTTCGAGCAACTGATTTTGTTGATCGAGCGAATGATCCGGCCATCGCTGAAGCGACGCAGCGAGATGACCAGCCATCGACATTCCGATCGAGACTGCTTCGCCGTGGAGCAACGTTCCATATTCGGTCAGCGATTCGATAGCATGTCCAAATGTGTGACCGTAATTGAGTATCGCGCGGCGACCGGTCGTTTCCCACTCATCTTCGGCGACGACTCGTGCTTTCAGGAGGCAGGAGCGGCGAATCACTTCGGTCAGGGCACTTGTATCGCGAGCCAAGATGGCATCTGCATGATTCTCCAAGTATTCGAAGAAGTCTGCATCGAGGATGATTCCGTATTTGACCACTTCAGCCAGACCGCTGCGGAATTCGCGAGTTGGGAGGGTTGCCAGGTTGGCGATATCAGCCCAAACCAACGATGGTTGCCAGAACGAGCCGATCACATTTTTCGCTTCGGGCAAGTTGATTCCGGTTTTTCCACCGACACTGCTGTCGACCATCGCTAAGAGCGTAGTGGGTACTTGGATAAAGCGTATTCCCCGATTCCATGTGGCAGCCGCAAAACCTGCGAGATCTCCGATCACCCCTCCGCCTACCGCAACGATGATTCCTTTCCGGTCGACCCCGAATTGAAGCAGATTCTTCCAGAGGTATTCGAGATAGCGAATCGATTTGCTCTCTTCGCCACTCGGAACATCTATCATGCATACCTTAGCTGGCTCGAATCCTAGTTCCTTCGCTGTCTTCTCTGCAATCAGCTTCACTTCGGCATCGTAAATAACGATCGCCTTGGAGGGGGGCGGAGAGAAGCTTCCGATGGCAAGACCAAGCTGGCCGGGGGCTGCGTTGCCGATATGGATCACGTAACTCCGCGGCCCGAGCGGCACATCAATCGACTGCATGTTGTTCCTTGTGTTTCTGATCGACAGCCAAGACGACTCTCGAATGGCACAAATAATCGTGGAGGGCTTTGCGTCCTCTCAGCAAGAAAAGGGTCATCGTATTGATTGCCAGGAAGATCACCAGTGCGAGCTCGATCCATTCAGCCAGTTGCTCCGAAGACCAGGATACATAGATCGAAAAGGGGAATCCCCATGCAAATGCGTTCCTCAAGACTTCGCGAGGCACAAGCTGCTCGCGTCGGGGAGCAAGTCCATGTTCCTCGACGATTCGTGTTTGAAACAGATATCTCCCAATGGAGGGCCAGCCGCGATAGATCAGGAACAAGTAAATCGCAGGAACGATTAACGACAACAGCGCGATAACCGGAATCCACAGCCGCCTGTTGATTATCCCGACTGTATTCGTAACTTCATCGCCACCGAGGAAGAAGAGAGCGATCGCGAAGGGAGCGAATGCCGTCAGCAAACAACCTTGGTCGACGATGTAGGCCATCGCGCGGGGTGCGAAGCCAGCTGCAGTCGTGCTCACCGGAGCAATGGTGCGCAAGTCCTTCAAGAGTGCATCGTAGTTTTGATAGCGATCCGAAGGTTTCTTGGCCAGCAGTTTCTCGATTAGCTTTTTGAACTCGACAGGGATATTTACAGGCCAGGGGTTCGGGAACTCAATCGCCGCAGTGCTATGAACCTGGAGCTTTTCGTAGATCGTATCGCCGACCAATTTGAACGGGTGTCTGCCGAAGACCAATTCAAACAACGTGACTCCCAGAGCGTACATATCCGATTGGATACTCAATCCTTCCCCGGCGACCACTTCCGGCGCGACATACGCAGGGGTGCCTCCCACGCGGGCATCGGATGTATCGTCGGACTGAACGCGCGAAAGTCCGAAATCCGACAGCTTGATCCGACCCTCGCCAGCCATGATCAGATTTGCGGGCTTGATGTCGGCATGAACAATATCGAATACCGCCGCATGCCTGAGGGCTTGGGCTACTTGGATTGCATAACGGATGGCTTCTTCGTAGGGAATCGATCCCGATGAGCTTAAACGTTCCGCGAGGGTTGGACCGGGAAGCAGTTCCATCGCTAGGAAAGGCTCTTCTCCTTGGCGGCCCACGTAATAGATGGTAACGACGTTCGGGTGATTGAGCCGCGCCTGCGCGACCGCTTCGCGAAGCATCGCGTTCAGTCGCGATTCGGTTCGCTGGCTCCGTTGGTGAATGACTTTGACCGCGACATAGCGTTGCAAGGAAGTGTCCAACGCACGGTACACAGCCCCCATGCCTCCACCACCTAGTTTGCGATCGATTCGAAAGTGACCAAATACCTTGTTGGTCAGTTCGTCACCCTGCTCCACTTCCAGCTTTTCCATCGTATGCTGGCCATAGAAATCGTGGATGCTGATTGTGGCGGTATTGGCATCGCGAATCGCCTCGGGGGTGATGCGTCGTTTGCACACCGAACAGACACCGCCCGAGGCAGGATCGACCGCATATTCATTGCCACAGGCGCAATGGTAGACAAGCCCCGCAGTCTTCTCCTGGGTCTTCTGCTGGCTCTGCTCTTGGGTCGAGATGTTTTGTTGAATAAGAGGGCTAGTCTGCATCGCACCCATTGTACACACTGTTGGGTATTCCCGAACGAATCTGAAAGCAGGAATGTTTATGCGCTGGCCTGATTTACCCGACGAGCATCCTACGCCATCCCTTGTGATTCACCGGCCAACGGTCCGAGATAATCTTCAGCGAATGCAGACCTACTGCGATTCGCATGCGTTGCGATTGCGACCCCATACCAAAACTCACAAATCGCTGCTGATGGCCCAGGAGCAAATCGCCGTGGGAGCGTCCGGTTTGACCGTGGCAAAAGCCGGTGAAGCTCGCGTCATGAGCCAAGCATCGAAAGATATCTTGGTCGCCTATCCAGCGGTGGGCGCGAAGCGACTGCACGATCTGGTTGCGGTGGCACGCGACGCAGAGGTGACAGTCGGAATCGACTCCTTGGACGCTGCACAGCAACTGCAATCGGCGGCGGTCCAGGCGGGCGTTACGTTTGGCATCCTGATCGATATGGAGGTCGGCTTTTTCCGAACGGGAGTCCAGGACGTAGCGAACGCAGTGGCGTTAGGGCAAGCGATCGATTCCATGTCCCATCTCAAGTTCCGAGGCTTGATGTGTTTTCCTGGCCATTTACTCCCCAGCTCCCCACCAGAAACTTGGGCTCGTTACACGGAGTCCTTGCAAAACATCATTGAGCAGTTTGCTGCATCGGGCATTCCGGTTGAAACGGTGTCCGGCGGATCAACCCCCACCGCAATCGCCTCCCATCAAAATCCTTTTTTGAACGAGATCCGGCCGGGAACGTATATCTACAATGACTTGAACGAAGTCAGATTAGGGGTGGCAACTCTCGAGCAGTGTGCCGCTCGAATCGCAGCGACAGTGGTCAGTGTTCCCTCAAGCCGCAAGTTCATTATCGATGCGGGTAGCAAGACACTCTCGAGCGACCGCAATTGCGTCGACGATCAATCAGGATTCGGCATGGTGATCGAGTATCCCACCGCAAAAATCAGTCGCCTGAGCGAAGAGCACGGCGAAGTCGTTTTGCCCGAAAACAGTGTTCAATCCCTTCCGAGAGTCGGAGATAGGGTGTTCGTTCTCCCAAACCATATTTGTGTGTGCGTGAATTTACAGAACTCGTTCTACCTGCTCGATTCTGACTCTCTGGTCGAATACCCTGTCGACGCCCGAGGTTTGTTGACCTGATGAAGATTTCCGTTTTGGTGCCAGCCTTCAACGAAGAAGGAACAATCGATCATGTTCTCGCACGCTTGAGCGAGTTACCATTCCAGGACTTCGAAGTCATCGTCGTTGACGATGGGTCCACGGATCGCACCGCAGAGCGGATCGCCAAATTCGTGGAAGGTAACGACCGCGTCCGGTGGTTTCGCCAGGAAAGAAACCAAGGCAAGACCGCCGCGATCGCGAGGGCGATCTCCGAATCGAAGGGGGATATCCTCATTATTCAAGATGCCGATCTCGAATACGATCCGATCGAGATACCGGATGTGATCGAACCGATCCTGAGAAACGTGGCGGATGTGGTCTATGGCAGCCGGTTTTTGGTCAAGCGAGCCTCGCGCGTTCTCTATTTTTATCACTATGTTGCGAACAAGTGCCTGACCTTGCTCAGCAATCTACTGACCAATCGGAACATGTCCGATATCGAAACATGTTACAAGGCGTTTCGGCGAGAGGTGATCGTTCCGATGAATTTGACCAGCCGTGGCTTTGGCATGGAAGTCGAGATTACCGCTTTGATCTGCAAGACCATCGCTCGAACCTATGAAGTACCGATTTCTTACTACGGTCGGACCTATGACGAAGGAAAGAAGATCGGTCTCAAAGATGGAATCGCCGCGATTTGGTACATCCTGTACTACAATCTCGTCGCCCCATGGACGAGTGATGGCCAGCGATATGTCGCGAGCGTTAATGATGCATTGAAACGATGTCGAGGCAAGGTTTCTTGACGCGGATCGTTTCGTGGTATCGAATGAGGAATTCTTTGACTACCGCCACGACTGCAACAATGCATCGCTATGAAAATCGAATCAACTCCGTCCGACTGGATCTCTTCCCCGTGCGATGCCTTGGTTCTCTCGGTCGATGAGAATTGGAAGGGACGGGAAGATCTTCTGCGTTTGAATGAAGCCACAGGGGATTGGCTCTTTCCAATCCTGCAACGGGGCGAGGTCTCGACCAAGCCCAATCGAGTGACCCTGTTGCATGCTCCTGCAGCCAAGTCTCCATCGACTCTTGTCGCCTTGGTAGGGACCGGAGCGCGGGGGAAAGCACCGCTCGACATCCCGTTTCGCGCGGCTGCATCCGCCATCCGTGCCGTCATGACCAAGAATCGTTCGACGGTTCGCGTCGTCGGTTTGGCAGGTTCGCCACTAGAAGAACGCGCGGTCGTCGCGGGTGCCGTCTCGGCGTGTACTGGACAGGATCTCTTTCGGTCCGAGAAATCCATTTTCGCGCCGGATACCCTCCAGTTTGCCGGATTTCATTCTCGACAAGTCGAGATCGGCCAGATCGTTGGTCAGTCGATCCAGTTGGTGAAGCGGCTGGTGAATCTCCCACCGAACTACATGTACCCCGAAACCTTTGTCGATGAAGCGATGTCGGTTTCCCAAGAGGCTGGCATCAGCATCGAGGTGTGGGATCTCGAGCAGCTCAAGGCCCAGCGCTGCGGCGCTCTGCTCGGAGTCGCTCGCGGTTCAGTGCGTCCGCCTCGATTGCTCGTGATGAAATATGCAGGTACGGACACTGCGATGGCCCCTATCGCCCTGGTTGGCAAAGGAGTCACGTTTGATAGCGGTGGCTACTCCATCAAACCCACCGATGGCATGCTAACTATGAAAGCAGACATGGCTGGGGCCGCAACAGTGCTGGGGATCATGCGAGCAGCCGCACTACTGAAAGTCAAACGTCCGATCATCGGCGTGATGGGATTGGTCGAGAACCTCATATCAGGCGATGCGTTCAAGCTTGGTGATGTCCTCACCGCTCGCAGCGGAAAGACCATCGAGATTCACAACACCGATGCTGAAGGTCGTCTCGTACTAGCCGATTGCTTGAACGTCGCACTCGATTACTCGCCAGAAAAAATAGTCGATTTTGCGACCCTCACCGGAGCCTGTGTGGTCGCTCTCGGAAACGATGTTGTCGGATTGATGTCGAATGATTTGTCTTGGCAATCGGAGATTCAATCGGCAGCTAACAGCTGTGGGGAGTACACATGGCCTCTACCCATGTTTCCGTTCTTTTCCGAGCAAATTGCAGGGAAGGTCGCCGACATCAAGAACGTCGGCGATGGACGATGGGGAGGTGCGATCACCGCGGCTAAGTTCCTGGAAGAGTTCGTTGGCTCCACTCCCTGGACCCATCTTGATATCGCAGGACCAGCCTTCGCGGATTCGAGCAAACCATGGGCAGACGCCGGTGGCACCGGCTACATGGTCCGATCGATGATTGAGTTGCTACTGAAATGAGTCCGGATCGAACGACAGCTACGGATGTATCGGATGACGACATGCGTCGCCAATATCATGAGCTTGCTGAATTGGCGGGCTCGCTGGCGCATGAGATCAAGAATCCACTTTCTGTCATTCACATGAATACCGACTTGCTGTGCGAGGAACTTGAAGAGAGCCAGTGGCCTGGTAAAAGACGAGCCATTGCCAAGGTCGATATGATTCGACAGCAATGTCATCGGATGGAGAATCTCCTTTCCGACTTTCTGCGATTCGCGCGCATGCAGGATATGGAGATGACCGTCGCCTCGCTCAACGATCAAATCTCAGTAGTTCTGAACTTTTACCAGGCCCAAGCGGATAAGCTCAATGTTCGTTTGGAACGCTACCTCGATCCCAATCTACCCCACATCCGTCTCAACAGTAGCGCTTTGCAAGCGGCTCTCATCAACCTCGTGAAGAACGCCCTGGAAGCCATGCCCAACGGCGGGGAATTGATCGTACAAACTTATTCCACACCCACCGGTGTAGCACTCGACATGATCGATACCGGATGCGGCATGGATGAAACCACGGCCATGCGCATGTTCGAACCGTTCTACTCCACCAAAACGGAGGGATCGGGACTTGGTTTGCCAACGACCCGCAAGATCATCGAAGCTCACGGTGGTCGCATCAACGTACAAAGCGAAGTGGAGCGGGGCACCAAATTCGTAATCGAGTTTCCGACGCCAAAACGGATCGGTTGAACGCGACCAGGCAATCAATCAGCGCGAGCTGGGGATTCCGTATCTTTTTTTGGGGGGAAACAACCCACTAGACCGACTCCCGCCAGAAGGGCGATGATCGGCATCGCCGGGGATCGCATCCGCATGTTGCTCCAATACACGCTGTGGACCAGAGTCAAACTGGCCACGAGCAACAGACCAGGCAGCCAATCGCGCAGGGGAATCCCTGATCGAATCAAATGCGTGAAGCCCGCGATGGCTGAAAGAAACAATACCGCATACCAAAGGGCGATCGCGATTTGAGTTGCGCGAGATGCCTGGCGCGGCGATGGCCAGAGCGCCCAAAGCCAACCGGCGCGGATCGTGCATCCTTGTAAAAATATCCCTGGGTTATTCAGCATCGTCGACCATGCAAGCGATTGCGCGAAACGATCTACAGATACTTCATCCTGGTTCGGAGATCGCGAACGCTCGTTTCGCCATTGCGAGTGAAACGTATTTTCATCCCACTCGCGCGACACGCTCGTTTGCCAATGGTTGTAGAGGATGGGATTGTTTGCAAGGTAAAGGGTATAGCCGCCGTGAGTCGTAGTCGCGATCGGCTTTCCAAACTGAATAGCATTTCGTGCGGCCCAAGGTGCGATGACGATTGCTAAACCTAGCGAACACACGGCTACCCATTTCCAGCGTCGTTCTAATAGCGCAAACAACCACCATAGAACCATCCACGCCAACGCCGTTGGGCGGCACAACACCGCCAGCCCCATGCCAATACCCAGAAGCAACGATTTCCAACTCCAGCGATCTTGACGGTTATGCTCCTCCCTCAGCCAACACCACCAAAGAACCGCTCCAAGAAGTGTTGCAAGCGTTTCGGTCATAACCAGAGTGGATTGACGCAGCAGAATCGGATCGCATGCTACCCAAAACGTCGCGAACCAACAAACCAGGGACGAAAGTTCCAATCGCTTGCCGATAGCGAACGTTATGGCGCATGTTGCCAGACCAAGGATTCCATGCAGACCCATGATCCACCATTTACTTGCATCTGGGTTGGGTGATGAAGCGAACCACGATAGCAACCATGGATAGAGTGGAGGTCGGTAGGCTGTCGGCACAGCGATTCCCTCCGAGTTGATGCGACCGAATGTTCCCGTATCGTGCCAGGTTGCTGCTAGAGCGTGATAAGCGTCCGGGTCCATGCTGAGACTGTCTCGTCCGAGCCATAGGATGCCGAATCGAATTCCTGCAACCAACGCGAAAACAATAAAAAAGAACGAGCGACGTTGGCAAAATGAACCGGACATGAATTGCTCATCCCCGCAGGAATGCGGCGTTCAGGATGCTGCGGGAGACCAGTCTTTTCGGGGTGTAGCTTCTACCGTACAAGGGCGAGTCTGCAATCGATGAATCCGCTCCATCGCATTTTGGACTTCACCAGCACTGCTTAGCGCATGGAGTCTCAACCGGAAGGTACGCGACTGGCCCCCCTGCAACTTCACCACGCGCCCCTGCTGCTCCTCGAAGGACTTGGTGTTGGGAAATCCCGATGCCGGCTCAACACCCAGCACGTAACCATCCTCTACGCCCGCCGTGTTTTTCCAGAAATTCAAGCATGGCAGGGTCCTCGTGTCGAACTGGACAGAGTAGCCGAGCGTCCCATCATGATTGGTCAGCATGGCTTCTGCCCAATCGTGCTCGTCGACCAATGGCGTGCTGTAATAGACTTGCTCGCGGAACCCTCCCTCAGGCCCCTCGCAGATACTCCAAGTTTCAACCCCCTCGCTGGCTCGCGCATCTCGCGGGGCCAAGTGATCGAGCGCTGCAATGATGCGAGATCCCGCCTGCAAGACCGGTTGTCCTAGATTGATATGGTAGAGCAACTGCATCGAACCGGGAGTCGTGAGTGGGTTGGTCACGGTATCATGAATCTCGATCGTATTTCGATTGGGATAGAACCGATATCGAGTCTCTAACTCCAAAGAGTAAACCAAGAATCGCGATTCGATCACTTTGCCGACTACATCCACGAACCCAAGTTCCGCTTGCGATTCAATTGAGAGATCGTGGCACGGAAGGTTGGCGATGCGGCCATGAACGGGATACCGCACATGACCTCGATCATCGAACTCCGGTGCGCCGTTGCTGAGCAACCCACATCGGACCAACAACTCATCGAAACCCTCGAGCCATCCGATGCCCGACGGATCGCCGACAGGGACCAGTGATGGATGAACTGGTCCGCAGACGGGACTTTGCCATCCATACTCGATTTCTTGAATTTGCGACTTCCAAATCCCCATCCCACGCTCTGGTAGGATTACCGTCCTCATCGCTCCATTATCGACGGTCAAACACTTCATTCCCATCGATTTGCCGTCCGACCACTGGGACCAATCGATGTGGAACGCACCGCCATCGACTTCGACATGCAACGAACGGAGTTCTTCGTCAACAGGCTTGGAGTGCTCCAAGACGGGATCGATTGAGGATCTACGATGGATCAAATTCCAGCGAGTCATAGCGTTTAAAGATGGAGGGAGGATTCGGAAACAGTTTTGCGAAAAAACGGATAGCTCACAAAGCTATTGTAGCCGTTGCAAATGAACCCGGGGACGAGAAACGCGAATGGTATTTGATTGTAGAGCCTAACGAGACTAGCCATGGCAACTCGTCGCTGAACCCTTACGAATCAGTTTGCTTCGTCGTAATCTCTATTCCCAATTTCTCTTCTCGCTTGCGCTCCGATCGCAAATCGTCGCTCAGTAGCATTCGCTGAAAAAACAGCATGAGCAATGTGCACAGGTATCGCCTTCCCATTTCCTGCATACGCAGATTGCTCGATCCCCATGTCCTTCCTTCCCAGTGGACGGGGATTTGACAGATCTTATATCCCGAGATGAGGGCACTCAGCGATATCTCGAGCGTGATATTGAAGTGGCATGCGCGATAGGGACCGCAGCGCTGTACGACTTCCGTGCGAAAGCCTTTAAAGGCGTTCGTTAGATCATTGAATTTCGTCCAAAACATCCATTGGATGCAATGATTGACGATCCGATTGACGACGAGTTTCAAACGTGGATAGCGATGCACACTCGCTCCACGGATAAATCGCGATCCGAAAACGCAATCGTATCCATCCCCGAGCAATCGATAGTATCGCACCGCGTCTTCAGGATGATCGGAGCGATCCGCCATATAAATCACAACGCAATCGCCCGTTACGAATTCCAAGCCCGTTCTAACCGCCCGTCCGAATCCACCCGGAGGCAATCGCCGAATCAAGCGGATTTCGGGATGAAGCGAGGCTAGCTGTAAAACCTGCGATTCGGTCTGATCGCTTGAGTTGTCATTGACGACCAAAATCTCAAACGGAATCCTCTCGCTGTCCAAGACCCCCACCAGTTCGTCTAGACATAGGCCGATGTTCTCCTGCTCATTGTAAGCCGGGATCACAATCGATAGTTTCACAACGCATCTCCAACTGTTTCCGCACCGCTCCCCTTGGAACGGTTACTCTGGATTATAAATTCTGACATAACAGTCGGCAGGAGTCGACGGTTCGCCGACCGATCGCGAGAGTTTCGCGCGATAGTCTGAGGGTGCACCCATATCCTCCCCTTCGCGACCGATGATCAGGTAATCGAAAGCTGGGTAACTCTCGCCCCAAAATCTTTCGCGAGGCTGGCACAAGAGCGTTGGGCGGCCACTGAGCCAGACATCGAACACGAAATGGACATCGACAATGCAACGGGAATCCTCGGGAATCTCCTGCAATAACTCATGAATGAACCGGGACGCATGGGTCCTTTTTCCAGCGCCGTCGCGGGCGTAAGCGATCAACGTGGTCATGCCGGTTCCTGGAATCATGATCAGAATCAACAGAGCAGCCCATGCATACCTAATACAGCTTTGCCATGGGCGCGATGATGGTGAAATCCAACTCGTGGCAAGACTCCACAGTGAGGTCCACCCGAAAAGTGCAACAGGATAGAGCCACCCGATGGCATACACCCAATATCCCTTGGTCGGATGGATCCCTGCAATCGTTGCGGTCAGATAGATGCTTGACAGAACCAACGCTGTCGTTCGCCAACGATATTTGAAAATCATCGACGAAGCATCTTTGCGGAGCCACATCAAGAGTATTCCGATCGGGCCGCCGAGACTCAGAAAGATGAACTGAATCGCTTGGTTGTACTCCCATTGATAACGCGCATGGTGCCAAATCGAAGCCCAGGGCCATATCAGTCGCTGCATCAAACCCGGTCCAGAACGTTCGAGGACATTGCTCGTAAACTGGCTCTGGAACTCGTATGGGAACCGGAGAATCAATGGCAACCACAAACACAGGATCGCTGCAGCGGGTGCCGCGATGGAAAGTCCGCGGATCGCACGTCGTCTCCATCCACCCTCCCTCCACACGCCCCATACTCCACACTGCAAACAGCCCACCAAAGCGAAAGGGTGAAACAAGAGCCCGAGTCCGGACAGGGTTCCTGCAGCAATCAACTCCCATCTGCAAGACGTTGTGCCGTCCGGATGGTTGGCCCATCGCCACATGCAAGCGATCGCGCCCCAGCAACAGAGGCTGACCAGGAGATCCGGTCTGGCGGTAATTGAAGTGAACATCATCGGCCTGCTCATGGCAATGAGTATCAACGCCATTCCCCAGATGAATTCGCCCCCGGACGAGAGGTCAACCCCCTCATCGGTCGCAACCATGCGACGAGCCAGCAATCCAAGAACGACTAAACCGACGATCCCCCCAAAGAAAGATGGAAGTCGCGCGGTGGGGTAACCAGCGGGAAAGACACCAAAGAAAGGTGCCTGGGCGTAATGAAGCCCGGGCGGAAGCGCGAACAAGCAGCGGTCGGCATTCTCGAAAAAATTCTCGCGTTTCCGAGTCGGACAGTAGGGAATGCGAGGAATACCTTCCTTCCAAACCGTGTAGCCCGGTACCGCGAACCATTGCTCATCCATCTGACCCGAGGAAAACAACACCATCGGCAATCGGAGTGCGACGAATATGAGTACTGCGGTCGCGATGACGAACGCAACGTAAGACTTTCGATATCGCTGAGAGTCTTCGGTCATCCAGCGACTCGACTAGCCGCCAGCGCGATAGGACGGACGGCCAATGCTGTGCACCTCGAATCCGATCGAAGCCAAATGCATGGCATCTAAAATATTTCTGCCGTCGAATAGAAATGCGGGCCGATGCATCGCATGAAAGACTCGAGTCATATCCAATCGCTTAAATTCGTCCCACTCGGTCAGCACGGCAATCGCATGCGAATCCTTAGCAGCTTCGTAGGGATCTCGTGACACCAATACATTGTTTTCGATCAAACGCTGATGGTGTTCGGAGAGACCTCCAACAGTATCCTGGAACACCGCAGTCAGTTCCGCTCGAATCTGCGACTCGGGAACTTGAGGATCGTAAATCGTCAAACGTGCTCGCTCCTCGAGCAGATCGCGACAAATGTAGATGGCAGCTGACTCGCGAGTGTCGTTCGTGTCTTTCTTAAACGCAAACCCCCAAATCGCGATCTTCTTGTCGCTGACCGTGTGAAACATCGTGCGGACAATCCGAGCCGAGAATCGTTTCTTTTGGTAGTCGTTCATCGTCACGACTTGTTCCCAATACTTGGCAACCTCGTTGAGGCCGAAGTGTTCGCAGAGGTAAACGAGGTTGAGGATGTCCTTTTGGAAACATGAACCGCCGAAGCCAACCGATGCCTTCAGAAATTTCGGGCCAATGCGAGAATCGGTACCGATCGCGCGAGCCACCTCGTCCACGTCGGCACCCGTTGCTTCGCACAGGGCAGAAATCGCGTTGATCGACGAAACACGCTGGGCCAGGAATGCATTAGCAGTCAACTTGGATAGCTCGCTGCTCCAAAGGTTGGTGGTCAGAATTCGCTCGCGAGGAATCCAACGACCATAAACCGATGCCAGTTGCTCAACGGCCGCTTCCGATTCTCCTCCAATCAGGACGCGATCGGGGTTCAGCAAATCCGCAATCGCAGTCCCTTCCGCCAGGAATTCCGGATTGCTCAATACATCGAACGTTGCGTTGTTCGCAGAACTCATCAGGATGCGTTTCACGGCTTCGGCAGTTCGAACCGGCAACGTCGATTTTTCAACCACGACTTTGTGACCAGTCGAACATTCCGCAATCTTCCGTGCACACTTTTCAATGAATTCCAGGTTGGCTGCCCGACCCGCCCCGATACCAAATGTCTTGGTCGGCGTGTTCACCGAGATGAAGATGATGTTCGAAGATTTTATGGCTCCCTCAACGTCCGTCGAGAAGGTCAGATTTCGTCCCCGCGCTTCCTCCACGACGTCTTGGAGTCCCGGTTCGTAAATCGGGAGGTCCGACGAGTTCCATTGGTCGATGCGATGTTGGTTGACATCGACCACATGCACCGGGATATCCGGACACTGTTTGGCGATCATCGCCATGGTCGGCCCACCGACATAGCCAGCACCGATGCAGCAGATTCGGGGGGACGGGAAATTGTGAACGGAAATCATGCGTACCACCAAGGAAAAGCCTGCCGATTGCAACGGCTCTCAGGGATTGTGTCCGTCACTTCCCGCATTGTAAATTCGATCCCGGGGCATTGGAACAATTTACAAAAACGTTCGCCAAAAGGTCTCCCCCCAGCTTACCTAATCGGCGCAAACCAACGATTTTGAGGGTAATGAGGGTTTTGGCACACCACATGCATTGTTCGAACACGTCGAGTCGAGAGAAGGTGTTCTCTGACGAGACGGGAATCGGTGGAACCGATTCTCGGGTTCGCGATCCGAGGGCGAAATCGCTCGCCTAGGTGAATGAACTGGCGACCCGTCCACGGATGCACCGTGATCTTAGTGGCGTCGACCGTCTGGAACCACCCAGACCAACCGACAGACCGCATCGCACCAGGTTAGGCCCATCTTTCACGGTTGAAAGGGCTCGCTTGATCAGCTTTCTACAGGCTTATCAAGCGAGCCCTTTTTCTATTTGTGCTGCGAGTTTCATACGAAACGTCGGCACCATTCATCGATCACTCCCACGACGAAGGGAGTGTCCCGCTCGCTGTTGGTAAGCAAATGGTTGCTGCCCGGGAGTGTAATCAGTGACCTCGGATACAAACCCGATCCAGCGGGGTTGGGCTGCTCCGTGCCGTGAGTTGCGAGACCGGCGAGTGCGAGGGCATGGCGATAGGCAACCGTTTCGTCCTCGGGTGAATGCAACACGAGTAAGGGTTTGCGCAATTCTCGAATGCGGGTTGGCAGATCGTGGCTTCGAAAATCATCGAGCATCTGCTTGGAAATGGTGTGGCTTAATCCTCCGATAACCACCGTTCCCTGACCCTCGGATTCGATACAAGGATTCATGGACGACAGCAAATCTGCCAGATGCGAAGTGTCGCTCGGCGATGCGAGTGTGATGACACCCGCGATGCTTGGCAGTTCGTCGGCCATTGCCAGACTCGCGGCCCCCCCGAAACTGAGACCGAATAGAAAACGGGGTGGATGGTAGGTTCCGCTCAGAAACTCAACCGCACGCCGCAAATCTTCGCAGTTGGTACTGAAATTCGTATCGGCGAACGTCCCCTCGCTTCCCCCAAGACCAGCGAAATCGTATCGCAAAATCCCCCAACCCCTCTCGGTCAGCCCTCGCGCTATTCGAACAATTGCCTTGAGATCTTTGTTGCAGGTAAAGCAGTGGCTGAAGACCATCCACGCGCGTACTTCCTCCGCGGGCACTTCCAAAATGCCGGTCAGGATGTTCCCACCATGACCTGGAAAGCGAACTCGATGGCTATGACGCAACAGTATGCTCCTCGAAGATGCAGGTGCTTTCGCTGATCAGCGGACCCGGCGCATGGTGACCGATCCTCGATCGCGAGCGGCACTAAACGATCCTTGCAGTTGATTTCCCACAATCTTCGTTCGCATCGTGTAGCTACCCATGCCCAAACCCAGTCGCTTGTTTGCATCGAGAACAACATTTCCGTATGGATCGCTCGATGGTACCAGAGTCGCTCGATACATAAACGGAATGACAACCAAGAATCGACCCGAAAAACGAGCCTGATAACGTCCGTCGTTTTGCTCCCGAATCACCACTCGCATTGGCCCTCGGTGTCCCGTTGAGTTGCTGGTCCACTCGCCGCGCCAAACACCGACCGGATCTGACCCCAGAGAGTCTTGGCTCATACCGAAAACAGACGAAGCCAATACGGCAATCGCACACAGGTAAGTACAAAGTCTGCTCCTGAAACGAGCAACGGAGAACGGAATACACTTTGTCATTTGGAGTCAGGGTATTTGAGGAGTATCATGGGGCTCATTACAACCACGACGCTCTATTTTACTTCACAAGCTGTGTGCGCGGCTCGAATTGTTGATACCTACTCTTTGGCAGAAACTTTTCTCTAGCGATTGCACCGGTCCACATCGCAAGGCCAGGTGGGATTGGTTGCGGCACGGAGTACGTCCCGATATCCCGGAGTGGCGAGACCTCGAGGGGCACTGGCTCAGCGGGCTCCCGAGCGTCGCGAACGATCGACGCGTGTCCAAGTTTCGACTTCAGTCCAGAGAGCATGGGGATGCATGCGAAACGGTGGTTATGCGTCCGAGGCCGACTCGAGGAACCGTCTGCATTTCCACTCAAGTCGGATGCGGGGTCGGATGCACTTTTTGCGCAACGGGACGTATGGGATTGGTTCGACAACTGTCGGCAACAGAGATACTCGAGCAGGTTCTGATCGCCAAGATGGAAGTCCACAATTGGAGCCGACATACGAACCACCCGATCCATTTGCGCAATGTCGTGTTGATGGGGATGGGAGAGCCACTCCATAATCATGAAGCCGTTGGGGATGCGATCGAGTTCCTGATCGCAGACCGCGGATTTGGTTTTTCGCCGCGTCACATCACTCTCTCGACCGTCGGCGTTCCGGAGAAAATGGTCGCCATGGCCAAACGATTTCCTCGGCTGCGGATTGCATTGAGCTTGCACGCCGCGCAAAGCGATTTACGTCGTCAACTCGTCCCGCGAGCAACCAACGACCTCGAGGTGCTCCGCAAGTCGATCTGCCATATCAATAGCTTGGATGAAGATAGTCCTGTATGGATCGAGTATGCCCTCCTGTCGGGGATCAATGATCGCGAAGAGGATGCTCAGCACTTGATCGACTTCTGTCGAGGTTTGAGGGTCGAGATCAATTTGATCCCCTACAACAACACCTCGCATGCAAACCAGTTAGTAAGTCTCCAGCACGATCACGTAAAGCGATTCTCGAACAAAGAGCGATTCCAAGCCCCAGATCGGGAATCCGCACAGCGATTCGCGATGGCTCTACGCAACGCTGGTATCTTCACAACTCTTCGCAATACGTTGGGTGATTCGATCCAAGCTGCATGCGGCCAACTGATCGTGGGTTGATCTCATGCACAACAAAAAACCGCTAGCGATTGCCAGCGGTCTTATAGAATTGGTACTTAAGACAGGTGCGGAGGGAAAGGGGCCGCACGGTCATCGGTGTTGCACAGCGTTCCATGAACGCTGCTATGCCTGTTAGACCATGTCCTTGAGTTTCTTCAGAGGACGCACTTTGACCGAGGTGCTCGCGGGCTTAGGATCTGCCCACTTCATTTCGCCAGTGGCAGGATTGCGAACTTGACGCTTTGGAAGAGCTTTCTTCTGAATGCGGACGACTTTGCAGAGGTCCGGAATCACGAAGGTGCCAACGCCCTTCTTGCCAACTGCCGATGAAATTTCGTTTTTCAATGCTTCAAAAACTTCTGCAACTTGCTTCTTCGACAAACCGGTGCTCTCAGCGATGTTCGAGAAGATCTGCACTTTCGTCAGGGGCTTTTCTGCCTTGCCTGCTGCCTTCGCCATGTGAGGAATCCCTTTCAACAAATCTTGAATCAAAAAGCGGTCCAACTCAGGACACTCTCCAGATGGCTGAATTAAAGGCCCGGCCATACAAAATGCAACCAGGAACCCCACAAAACCCCTAGAAAAACGGTGGGTTTTTGCGGAAAATCTTAAAAAATCCTTGAAAATCAGAGCAACATGGGGGGAAAAGCTGTTTTTCCTCGCGAAAAAGCCAGAAAAATCAGTCTTCCCTAAATCGGTAACCGACCCCGCGAACCGTCTCAATCGCTTCGGCCTCTGGTCCGATCTTCTTGCGCAGGGCTCGAATGTGCACATCGATGGTTCTCTCAAGAACCAACGTGTCTTCTCCGAGCGCCGAGTCGATCAACTCCGAACGATCGAATGCACGTCCAGGTTGACGTATCAGGGTATCGAGCAAGCGAAATTCGCTCTTGGTCAACTCGACAGGTGTATCCCGCACCGTCACTCGATAGCGGCGCCGGTCGAGCGTAATACCAGCTCGCGAAACGGTATCGCTGTCGTCCTCAGTGCTGGTTGACTTGCGACGCTGAAGAGCCTTGATTCGCTCCAACAGAACGCGCACGCTGAATGGCTTGGTGACATAATCATCCGCGCCGACGGAAAAGCCAATCAGCTGATCAGCTTCCTCGGTTTTGGCTGTCAACATAATGATCAGCGCTTGTGCGGTCTCCGGCTTGGATCGCAGCCGGCGACATACTTCGGTGCCGTCGATCACCGGCAACATCACGTCGAGCAGAATGATGTCCGGCAGCTTCAGCTGCGCTTGGCTCAAACCGTCTCGACCGTCAAACGCAAAAGAAACCTCATATCCTGCCTTGTCCAAGTTGTAGACGAGAATCTCGGACAAAGACCGATCGTCTTCAACCACCAATACTTTGCTCTTTGGCATACCCAATCATTCATCACTAAGGGGAATCGTCTCGGTCAAGTCGACATCATGACTGGGTTCCCGAACGCTGTCCTTGGCGATGCCGAATGATGACCCCTTCCACCATGTAGATGACATCCTCGGCAATGCTCACCGCATGATCCGCGATCTGCTCCAAATGCCTCGCGGCGGAGAAACAGTGCAGAGCTGCAACGGTTTGCGAAGGATCTCTAGCTATTTGAGTGGTGAGAGTTTCGATCACCTCGACGTTTTTCGCGTCGACCGGATCATCGTCCTGGATCACGCGTCGAGCCTGATCCACATTGCGATGAACAAAGGCATCCAAACTGGAACGGACCATGCGTGTGATCATCGTCGCCATTTCATTGATGCCACTCGGGATCGGAAACTCTGGATAGGAGCATAGACTATCGGCGCGCTGCGCTATGTTGCAGGCCAAGTCTGCGATTCGCTCGAGGTCATTGTTGACCTTCATCATCGTAGTGATCCGACGCATGTCGGCCGCCACCGGTTGATGCAGCGCGAGCATTTTCAGGCACTCCTCCTCGATCCGAACTTCGGCGCGATCGATCGACGTATCCCGATTCACGACTTCCGCCGCCAATCCGCCACGCCGCTCGACCAAAGACTTTACCGCCAGCGCGATCATGTCTTCAACCTCGCCTGATATTCGTAACAAGGAATTATGAGCTTCTTCAAGATCTCGGCTTAAATGCAATGACATCGATTCTTCCAGCCGCCACGATAGTAACCAGGGTGTGTGAAGGAAGCGTTAATGTATCATGAAGACGGCATGCGGTTCAGCCCTTAAGAAGTTCCTTGACGACTCGCTGCGACTCCACTCCTGTCAAACGCTGGTCCAAACCCTGAAATGAATAAGCAAATCGTTCATGATCGATCCCCATGCAGTGTAGCAAAGTTGCGTTCAGATCGTTGATGTGGACCGGTCGATCGGCAATGTTGTAGCTGAAATCATCGGTGGTCCCGTATTCGATCCCCCCTTGGATTCCCCCTCCGGCGAGCCACATCGTAAAGCATTTGGGGTGATGATCCCGGCCGTAGTTCTCGCGTGTCAGTCCACCTTGGCAATAAACGGTCCGACCAAACTCCCCTCCCCAAACAACCAGGGTCTCGTCGAGCATCCCTCGCAACTTCAAGTCTCGGATCAGTCCGGCGCACGCCTGATCCACATCCCGAGCCTGGGCGGGAAGATCCCCCGCGATGTTGCCATGTTGATCCCAACCCCGATGAAGGATCTGGACCACCCGCACTCCCCGCTCCACCATCCGACGCGCTAGAATCGCGCTGGATGCAAAGGTGCCCGGCTTCGTCACCTCGGGACCATACATCTCCAACGTAGCGGTCGACTCGTCCTCGATCCGAACCAAGTCCGGAACACTGGCTTGCATCCGGAATGCCATTTCATATTGGGAGATACGGGTCTGTATTTCCGGATCTTGCCATGCTTCCCAACGATGCTGATTCAGTTTCCCCAACGCGTCGAGCATGGTTCGGCGATCCTGCGAGGTTACTCCCTCGGGATTTTGCAAGTACAAAACAGGATCCTTGCCGCTTCGAAGTGCGACTCCGGTATATCGAGTCGGCAGGAAGCCGCTGCTCCACATGCGTGTGAAGAGAGCCTGGGCCATGGCGGTTGCGGACCAAGTCGGGGTCAAGACAACGAAGGCGGGAAGATTGTTGCTCTCGCTTCCCAAACCATACGCAAGCCATGATCCCAAACTGGCCTTGCCCGGTACTTCGCTTCCCGTCATGACAAACGTACACGCTGGATCATGATTGATCGCGTTGGTATGCAGGGTTTTGACAACCGCTAATTCATCGACAACTCCAGCGGTGTGAGGGAGCAGTTCGCTGACCCACCGACCGCACTGTCCATGCTGAGCGAATCGAAATTTACTCGGAGCTACCGGCAGTCTAGCCTGCCCGCTCGTCATGGTGGTGATCCGCTGTCCCATCCGAATAGAGTCAGGCAAGTCTTTATCGAATTGCGATTCCAAGCTGGGCTTGTAATCCCAAAGGTCGATCTGGGATGGTCCGCCATTCATGTGCAAATAGATGATCGATTTGGCCTTGGGTGCAAAGTGTGGGAGACCTGGCAAGGGAGGATGCACACGAGGCGTTGTGGTCTTCTCGTCTGCGAAGCCGCGCATGCCGATCGCGCTCCCCGCGAGCGATGCCAATGCGACTTGCCCCATCCGCAGGCCGGTCTCTCCAAAAAACTGGCGCCTTGATTGCATCTGAAGCGACGCTTGCCAAGGATGACTCATGGAATATGCTCCGGTGCTGAGCTCGATGCTGAGCTAGTTTCGTGTGATGGTTTCGTCGAGGTTGAGAATCAGATTGCACACCAGTACCCATGGTGCGACCTCATGGGGATTCAAGTTGGGATCCGGCCACCGTTCGCCGGCTCGGGCGATGCGAAGCGAGTCTTCTGGTGTTGCTTGCAGTCGATCGCGAAATTGCTGGAACGCATGCTGCAGTTCCTCTTGTTCTGTAGGATCGGGGGCTCGGCCCAGTGCCAATACAAAAGCTCTCGCGACGCGAGCCTGTTCCAGCGACTCCGTCGACGACGGAATTTCACGCACGACTCGCTCTGCGAAGCATCGGGCGGCTTCAAAATGCTGGATGTCGTTCATCAACTGTAGGGCTTGCAGTGGCGTATTGCTCCGCTCGCGCCGCGTGCAACTCGTTTCCCGATTCGGTGCGTCAAAATTCGAAAGGAACGGAGGAGGGGCGGTTCTCTTGATGTACGCATAGAGACTGCGACGATAGAGATCCTCGCCATGCTGCTGAATGTAGTAGCGGGTATTGGAGTCTCCGTATCCGACCGGCTCCCAGATATCTGGTGGCTGATATCCGAGGAAACCTGGTCCCCCGATCTGTCGATTCAGCAAACCGCTGATGGCTAACGCATTGTCACGTATCTGTTCCGCATCCAGTCGAAGTCGAGGTCCGCGCGCAAGATAGCGATTCTCTGGATCGAGTTGGGGGCTTGTGCCAATGAACTTGGAATCCCTTCGAAACGCTTCACTCATCGCGAGCTCGCGCATCAGTTGTTTCACATTCCAGCCCGAAGAGCGGAAACGATCTGCCAGATAATCCAAAAGCTCGGGATGCGTGGGGGGCATTCCTTGTGTACCAAAATCATCGGATGACTTCACGATGCCCGTGCCGAACATCTGTTGCCAAAAACGATTGACGATCACTCGAGCGACGAGTGGGTTATCGTTGGACACCAACCACTGAGCTAAATCCAAACGGTTTTTCAGATGCGAATCGCTATCGATACGAGCAGGCAAGAAGGATGGGGTCGCAGGTCGGACCGCCTCCCCCTTCGCATCGTATTGCCCGCGCGTCATCACGTGTGCCTGGCGAGGTTCCGGGCGGTCCTTGAAAATCATCGTTCCGGGGATCCGATCCTCGAGCATCTGGCGCGCGATCCGGGCGGTTTGCCAACGCTCTCGCGCCTCGCGAATCTCCGCAGGGATTTCCGATGCAACCATCGCGATGAAATATGCCTTGACCTGATCGGCATGCTGTTTGCCCACATCGCTATCGGGTCCCTGTTTCACCGCATTCGCCACTTGAGATGACGCGTGCGGTGCGGATTGACCCTTGCGATGATTCCACCAAGAGACGATATCCGTCGTGAGCTTATCCTCCGACCTTTGTATCCCGGATATGGCGAGTCCGTCCCAGTAGCAAATGCCTCCAAAAAGGCCCAATTTCCATTCCTGCACGATGGCCCCCGCGGGAAGCCCTTCGATCGGGATATTCGCATGAAACCAAACGCCACCTTTCGGGATGGGACCTGCGATGCGGTCAGGCTGACCATCCACTTTTCGAGCGTCCTCAGGGGTGTCTGCCCAGATCCAGCGCCTATTTCCTTTATCGGTCTTCACCTCGACAAATAAAGCAGATGGCATCGCCTGGGCATCGGGATGGATCCATACCTGCAAATGAGCCGCATCCGGAATCGTCATCGGCACAAGCATGCTGTTGATCGTCAACTCGTATTTGTGGCCGAACCGAGTCGCAATCGAGCGTCTTCCCATAGGAGGCGAGATCTGTTCCGGAGACCATTCGATGCCGTTGCGAGAGGTATTGCGCTGAACAGCACCGAGCGGCAACTCGTCATCTAAGGCAATGGATGTGATCGGCTTGGGAGTCACGACTGCGGACTCTGTCGGATTGCGGCTCACCCGCGACCAAGCCTGAGCCAACTCCATCAACACCCCGAGAGTGGCTGATTCCTCGCCTTGGAGCCGATCCAATTCCTGCAGTTGCTCGGTTGTAGGTAGCTTGAGAAACGGAGCGGTGGTGTTGATGTTGCCATCCATCGCCGGATCCGCAGCGCTATAGAAGAAGGAGTACATCGAATAGAAGTCGCGGGTAGTCAACGGATCATACTTATGATCGTGGCAAACCGCACAACCACCGGTGAGTCCGAGCCAAGTCGAGATCGTCGTACTGGCCCGGTCTACCGCATAGCGATACAAGAACTCTTCATCGATCGCTCCCCCTTCGGCTGTGGTTACATTGCAGCGATTGAATCCCGTTGCTACCAATTGCGATTGAGTTGGATTGGGGAGCAGATCGCCCGCCAATTGCTCGATCGTGAATTGATCGAAGGGCATGTTGTCTTGAAAGGCTCGAACCACCCAGTCGCGATACGGCCATATTCTTCGATCGTTGTCCAAATGCAAGCCATGCGTGTCTCCGTAGCGAGCGACGTCGAGCCAATGTTTCGCCATCTCTTCGCCATAGTGTGGGGATTCGAGCATTCGATCGACCATTCGACTGTACGCCTCATCGGTGGGGGTGGCAACGAAGGCCTCGACGGTTTCCGGATCCGGAGGGAGTCCGGTTAAAGCGAACGAGACGCGACGAGCGAGCGTGCGAGGATCGGCTCGTTCGTTCATAACCATTCCTCGCCGTTGCAATTCAAATTGCAAATATCGATCGATGGGACCTGCTGCAACATCGCCCTCGGGTAACTTCGGCGCACCGACTTGTTCAAAAGACCAGTGCGCTTCGTACGGTGCGCCCTGATCGATCCAACGACCGAGAAGTTCGCGTTCTTGCTCGGTCAACTGCCGAGGAGAGGAAGGGGGAGGCATCACGATATAGGAGTCGGAAGCGTGGATGCGGTCCCAAACCAAACTTGCGGTGCGATCGCCTGGAGCGATCCCCCGTCCGGTTGAGCGTGACTCCGTGGCATTGTCCCGAATATCCAGTCGCAGTTCTGCTTGGCGATGTCCTTCGTCGAGACCGTGGCATCGGAAACAGGCTGCTGCAAGGATGGGACGAATATCGCGGTTGAAACGGATGGTATCGGATTCGTCGCTGTACGCGGTTTGAGTCGCAAGCAAGGCGAGGGCGATCGATGCCATCGATGGCCAGACGAGAAGATGCGGCCATTTGGCCTCGAAAGTCGGAGGGGAAGTTCTCATGGTGTCTGAGCGAGAGAGGTGGGAGCGTTGCTGAGGCAGGCCCCTATTCTACTCCATCGCCGACCGGTTCGCTTCGACGACGCAATTCCGCTCGGCGCAGGGAAGGCTCGGGGGGAACGGCATGGGCGTTCTGAGGTGCTGCAGTAGGTGGAAATGGGGCATGTTCGCTGGCAGGACCTGCGGGATGATCGTGCAAGTTACCCAGGTATTGCTTTCGAACCTCTGGATGCTGTTTGACTTCTTCGGGCGTTCCTTCTTTCAGAACAACACCCTTGCTGATGACATAGCAGCGATCGACGGTGGACAGAATCTCCATCGCGGCGTGGTCGGTGATCAAGATCGAGATACCGGAATCGCGAAGTCGGAAAATAATCTGTTGGATGCTCTGAACGGTCACTGGGTCGATCCCTGCGTAAGGTTCATCGAGCATGATGATTTTGGGGTTGGATACCAAGCAGCGGGCGATCTCAAGCCGTCGGCGTTCTCCTCCGGAGAGCTTTGAAGCGCGCGATTTTCGGATGTGGGTGATGTTGAATTGCTCAAGTAACTCGTCGGTGCGTTTGCGTCGTTGCGACCATGAGTAGCCGAGCAGTTCGAGGATAGCCGAGATATTCTGCTCGACGGTCAGCTTTCGAAAGACGCTCGAGTCTTGGGCCAGATACCCCATTCCGCCATCGCGAGCGCGCAAGAACATCGGCCAAAGAGTAACATCCTCGGTACCGAGGAAGACTTGGCCGCGATCGGGGATCACCATCCCGCACGTCATCCGGAACGAGGTTGATTTCCCCGCGCCGTTGGGGCCTAGGAGACCAACAATCTCGCCTTGGCCGACGCGCATACTGACGCCGTTGACGACTTTGCGGCGACCGTAGGTTTTCTCGAGACCGACAACGTTGAGAACATCCATGTTCATCTCTTTCTATCAAGTCAGCGTATCAAGCCCATCCGTTGAACGTTGGGGAGAAACGGAATGGGTGCGTTCCACCAATGAGGCCAAAACACAAGGACCGCGCGGCCGATCATCAACCGCTCAGGGACGAAGTGCTTATTCCAAGAGCGAGCGTCTGCAGAGGAACTGGAGTTGTCGCCGAGTGGAAAGTAGGCTCCATCGTCCAACTCAAACGTCACCTTTCGCCTTTGGGTATCAAGCGGTGAGCCGCTCCATGCGTCCACATCGCTCATAAGTGCATTACGGTTCCATGCGTCCCGTGAAGTCCGCGACTCGTATTCGCTCGCGGACATGTTGTGATAGGCTTGGACATATCGCAAGAGCATATCTGCGTTGGCGGACTCTTTGAGCAGGCCGCTTAAATCGGAGTAATCGTTCAGATCGTCCCTTGTGCTGTGAGCGATGTAATAGATGTCGCGTGCTACGCGAGCGTGAGTGATGGTACATCCGCCTCCCTGTACTCCGATTCCCAGGGGAGCGGCATCGAGCGGATTGTTGGGTTCGGTTTGAGGAGTATGTTGGAAGTTGGGGATAGCCGAATCGATCGAGAATCGTCCTTGGTTCCCCCAGGGAACGGGTGAACCGTCGATCCACAAGGTTAGGGAATCATCGACATTTGCAAACTGGATTTGATGTTTGGAACCAGCGCGAATCGAAGTTTCGGCTCGGATCGAGTCGACCCAACTCTCATCGCCGTTCTCAAAAGCGGCGAGTTGCTTGCCTCGGTAGGTCAAAGTGGCGGTAGCGATTCCTGTTTTCAGATCGATGTCGCACCGATGTTCCACACCCGCTTCCACTGCCAGAAGTCGGAGCACTTCCGTGGACGGTTCGGTTACGATCTCCCAATGTCCGCTCAGGTCCGCCGTCCAATGTATACCATCGTTCTCCCAAGTTCTCGAGGGTTCGATGGGCCGTTGGCGGACTTTGCCGCT
This sequence comes from Planctomycetota bacterium, assembly GCA_018970165.1. Lineage (GTDB taxonomy): Bacteria > Planctomycetota > Planctomycetia > Pirellulales > Pirellulaceae > JBKCUI01. The sequence continues at coordinate 68,502 of JAGWWZ010000002.1, forward strand.
GAGCGCCTCATCGAGATCCTTCTGTGCGATCTTTTCATAATTGCTTGGAACCGATTTTGTTTGGCTCTTGAAGTAAACCGCGTGGTTGTAAGCAGTGAAGTCCGTAATCAATCGATACGAGTCGGGTAGGATAGGACGAGGGAGTTCCTTTTGCTTACGAAGCGAAGCCCATTGGTTTGCGTCCAAAACCCGATGTCGGTAGCGGATCATTGAAAGACTGCCGCTTGGGACTCCCTGAGCTTTCGCAGACCACTTGTTCTCGTTGTATCCTATTTTCCAAAAATTCGAGTCGGAGTCGGAGGCTTGCCATGAATCGGGAACATTGGCTTCGAGCAACGACTTGGACGGATAATGGGTATCCGATAGAGGTTGCAGCATGGCTTGAATCACATGCGGTGGCTTGCGCGCGATTTCGAAAGATCGACCCGGTCGTTTCTTGCTGACGTACACATCGCCATGTTCAATGCGAATCGTCTCTTTGGAGGTACCCAAGCAACGCTTGATGTAATTCAAACGAGCATCGTCCGCATACTTGAAGACGAAGACTTGCCATCGCTCGGGTTTGGAAAAAACGTAAGCAAGCTTGCTGACCAAAATCCGATCACCGGTGAAAGTCCGATGGTTTGCGTTATTGACGAGATCAAGAACCTGCGGCTTGCGGCAAAGTGGGCAGATCGTACCGAAAACCATCTCTCCCGATTTAGCACCGACGTCATTAAACTCAAAACTGGCACCGCACTGGTACTGGAAGTTGCAATCCTCGCAAACCACATCCTTATGGGCCCCCATCAGCGTAGGAGCCATCGACCCGGTCGGAATGATAAAAGCCTCGGCGATGAAGGCTTTGAACATCAGGGCTAGAATAAACGCGACGGCCAAGCTTTCCAACGTTTCGCGGAAAACATCTGGGGCAGACGCGTTGTTTTTCTTCGCGGGTGGGAGCGAGGCTAAGTCTTTAGATGGAATCGTCGTAAGTTTCATGCAATGCTGTCGTTCCTGGGCTCAGGTCGCGTTCATGCTCGGAGACCGTTGCGATAGTGAACCAACGATTATACAAGGAAAACCGGTTCCCAGTCGACATCATTCGCAAGCCAGCCCGCCCAGTGTTGCGTTATTGATTATGCTAAAGGCGATTACCAGGTAGGCTCGAGACTCATAAAGATGCCACAGCCATGGAGGATGGGCGCGAGGGTGAGCTTTCCCGGCTTTCACACGGGTATGACCTGCCAGTTCCGCAGCCAAAATCTGAGGGTTGAGGCCCGAGAAGAAATTGCCATTTCGAATCAATTCGAACATTTTTTCACCCAGTTGATCGCTGCTCAGATACCGCAATTCCGGTGATGTATCCGTCGCTACGAAATCTGAAATCAAGACCAAAGATCCTTCTTGACCAGCGAGCTTCCACATCAAATCCATGTGCGAGCGGCGAAACTCGATAGCGATGGAAATCTGTATCGGATCATGGGGCTGACGCAAAAGAACGGGAGCGATGATTTGGGATAGCAAGCAATTTGAGGCGACCACGTCAAACGGCTCAAAGTCATCCAGGGAGGGGGAGAATTGCGATATAGACCTGAGAACCTCTTGCCACCTCGGGCTCGAGGTACCCAGCGACTCAAGGACAGGATCTGTGATACCTGTCCAGCCACACAAATCGATCACATTGCATTGGATTTTCTGGCGTCCAGGATGTTGGTCGGAGATTTGCTGCCGAATACCGAACTCCATCGCGTTCAAATCGAGATCAAACAATGCGATGTGGGAAAACCGTTCTAGCAGTCGATCTAAAGAAACATCCATACAATTGCCAGCCCCAAGTACACACAGTCGACCTCCGCTACGACCTGCATCCAAAAGTAGCTGAGTAACGTGTTGCCGATGCGAAGCAACGCGATCCCACGCATCTCGAGCTTGCAGGTTATTGCTTGCTTGGCATTGAGCAAAGTTTCTAGTCATCGCGCAAATTCAACTGGAGAAATGATGGCAATCGCTTCACTTTGCCAGCGTGGTCGATGCAGCCGATCTCGCTAGTCCCCGTCACCAGCAACTGCGAATCCTTGGGTTGGCACCGAACCAACCGATAGCGATGCTGAATGCGGGCACCATGGCAGTAACCGAGCGCCGTAGTCAGGATCAATTCATCATCGAACACTGCGGGCAGATGAAATTGGATTTCCAGCGAACGGACCACGAGCATTAATCCGGAGGCCTCCAAGTCGCGATACGAGAACCCGGATGCCCGCAACATCTCCACCCGTCCTCGCTCAAAGTAGTTCAGGTACTGAGAGTTATGGACTCGCCCCTGTCCATCGACTTCATGGTAGTGGACACGGATGTGAAGTTCATGGTTTTCCAGCATTTGCTAACCGACCCTCGAATCCTCTCGATGTTTCTCTTGATGTCCCAATAGCTCAACGGGGGAATATATCCGCTGGAACACGATTTTTTAACGGGATTGACTCGACGGTTGTTCTCTTGATAGAGATTTCCGTTGGGTGGTAATGAATCGATCGCAAAATCTAGGCAAGATTTACCGATTAACATGATGTTGACGGTCTGATTGCGCCGATACATCCACCAAACGGAATTTTTAACGCTCTTCGGGCAAGCTACCAAAGGATTGTTAGCCATGCGCAGTCGAACTCGGAATTGGGTATTCACAGGATTGGTTTTGGCTCTTGTCGCGGGTCAGACAGGATGCAAGAGCGGTTGGAAAATGCCCGGATCTGACATGTTCTCCTGGGGGCGGAAGCCGTCGGAATCGACCCTTGTCGGAAACGGTCCATCGGTTACTACACCCGGTTCTATGACTGCAAGCACGACTCCCAAGTCGGCGACTCCACCAGCATCTGCATCGACCGGCACTCCGATGAGTCCCGCTCTTCGCTCCACTCCGAATCAAGTCGCGAGTTCTGCAGTGAATCCCGGCGCCGTGAATCCTAACGTCGCGGGCCGGCCTAACGGTACAAACTTTGGCGGTTACGGTCCAAATAGTACTCCTTACGGATCGACGGCGAGCACTGCTCCTGCCCCAGGTGCAGCAGCATCGGCAAACGGCTACACGACAGGCGCCTATGCAACGGGTCAACCACGAGCCCCGATGGGTGTCAACTCAGCACCCTATGGCCAACTGGCCGCCGCTCAGTCGCCATCGGGACAAGGAATGCCTGTCGCCCAAGGTCCTTCGACACTCCCCACTGCGAATCAAAACTTTAACTTTCCATCTTCCACGCCGGTCGCTGGCCCATCACCCCAAGTCTACGGCGGCATGACGGTACCGCGAGGGCCATCTACCATCGCCTCGGCACCCCGTGGAGCATTGCCACCGACTGCCGTTCCAAGCGGTTACTCGATGAATCCACCCGCGGCGACTCCCCCCGCGGCATCCATACCGAATGGTCTACCAGTAGCGACAGCCTCACATGCTCAAGGCTTGCCCGCGATGCCGGTGAGCAGCGGAACGAATCTGCCGCCTGGACTCCCTCCTAACACACAGATGCCGGTCGCGTACGGAGGATCGGCTCCGTCCTCGATGCCGGTGATGTCCACTCCAACAAACTCGGGGACAGCACCCTATCTGCCTGGAAGCGTTGGTCGCAACACGCCGTACAACTTCTCGAACCAAGGACCAGGTGCAACGCCAACCGCTCCAGCTCCATCCTTCCCGAGAACAGCCACGGATCCCTACGCGATTCCGAATCGCTAGTTTTCGAAGTACTAGGAAGCATGTACTTGGTTTTCTTCGACCAAGCGACCTTCCGACAACAGCTCATCTCGCCGTATCGCAGTCCGCGACGGCGAATAGCCATAACGATCTCGCCAAAGCTGTTGATGCTCTTTGCTGGTTGACCAATCCTCGGCCCGCTCGCGATCTCGCATTTCAGCGACAATCGTGGTCTTATCGCTATCCTCGAGAAAACGACCCTCGCGATAGACGAGTTTCCCTCGACGAAAAACCATGGTGGGGTTGCTGAACATCGACTGAGGATCGGAGTCGATTCGATAAACAGCGACATCCGCAAGCGAACCTGTCTGGAGCGTGCCTCGATTGGCAAGCCCTAGTGCAGCGGCCGGTCCAGATCGAGTTGCAGTCGCTATCTCATCCAAGGTGTACTGCCGTTTGAGTTGCGGTAGCGGACTGGTCTTCTGCACATCCGGATGGAGTTGCTCAAAAATCGACATTCGGAAGTCGTAGTCCATCAGCAATCGAATCAAGTGAGGATAACCGGTGAACGGACCTCCGTTCGGATGGTCGGTGGTTAGGAAAACCTTTCGCGGGTCGTTGATACGTAGGAATAGTTCGAGGCCGATCGCCCACTGAAGCGAATGAACGTACTGGCTCTGGCGATAACGAAAGGGGAGTGCGCCGCAGCCGGCTTGACACTCGATATCCTGGAATACCGTCTTCCGCGGATAAGCTCGCTTGCGATTTTCAAACTGATGCATCGTATCAGCAGAAAGAGTGATGGTCTGTCCGAACAAAACTTGGCCGACATCAATGGTCATTTGATTCGATGCGTTGACTCGATCCGCCAGAAGATGGGCTGCAGAGCTAAATCCGTGCGGTCCATCTTTGCCGTAACAGTGGTACTGAGCATGCGCAATATGCAAGCGACGACCCTCTAAGGCATCGATAGTCGCAAGTGTCGAGTCAATGTTTCCGGCCTTGCCCAAGTTGCTGCAGTGCACATGCAAGGGATGGGCGAGCCCCAGTTCACTCACTGCAGTGGATAGAACCTGAAGGATCCGCCTGGGACTCACCTCGTAAATAGGATGAGTCTCATCGATATCCAGATGTCGTTGATTGAATTTGAACGCGTCGATACCGCCAGCGTTGACCACCTTGACCGCACATGCGGCATGGGACCGAATCATCCACGCGACGTAGTCCGTGATCTGGTGTTGCGGAGCTCCCTGGGCGATCCACTGCAGGAGCATCCGCTCATTTCCCAGGAGCACATAACCTCCGGTGTCTAACCAAGGAGTATCTCTCATCTCCGCGTGAGCGTGCCTAGCTCCCGCTGGCAACATCGCAGGCTCAAAGCAGGTGGTGTAGCCCATCTGGATGTATCGACGACCTGTTTCCCAAGTATTGGGAACCGGACACGAAAGGGGAGCCAGCCAAGGTTTCGAATGAGCTTGGTGGATCGCCGAATCAACGCTTCGACTAGGTAACAAGAGACGCGCTAGATTGGCTTTGCCACCACCGATGTGCGTGTGAATATCGATTCCACCCGGGAGCACCACATGCCCTGGTAAACGATATTCCGAATCGACTTTACTCCCTCTGGGAACCGTATCTGCCAAAAGCCCATCAACGAGAAAAAGATCGCGCACCTGGGTCGAGTCGACCCTACCATCGCAACAACGAACCTGGCTAAGTTGAACGATCATGTTTCGATCAATCCTCTCAGCCACTGCGCCGTTGGCGGAAGTTCATGAGCGATAGGGTAGGGATCCTGGCCTTGCACGAGGATCGCATTATCTCCTCGAAACAATTCCGACTCGCATCCCAAGCCAGCTGGCAAGCTCGGGAGCCATAGTACAGAAGTATCGGAGCGAGGGGCTCTGGCAGAGATCGCGATGCAGCGATGACCGGATTCAAACAATGCGGTGGGCAGATCCTCGAAGGAGTCATCGATCCACAAAATGAGAGATGACGATGATGTAAGCTGTTTTATGGGATGCGAATCGAGCCAGCGCTGCGCGGTGAATCGACTCGGGTCGTACTGCACCAAATCCTCACCGAATCGGACCTCACCGAATCGAATACGCCCTGGAAATCCGGTCCACCACGTGCAAACTTGGTGAAACGTCGATTCCAAGTCGCTCCAAACCAGTGCTCCAACACGCCGTGTCTCGTTCTCGCGAGCGACCCAACCCATCATGCTCTCATACCACAGATCCCCATGTTCGATGTTCAGATGCTTCATCGACCACAGCACCGTTGTATACCCGGAACGATGCAACCATTGACTCGCTTGACTCTCCCAACCTGCGACCGAAGCATAGGTGGATGCCTCAGAAAGGGACCTCGGGATATTCGATATCTGCGTGTCGATAGCTAGCACGTCAAAACCCGCATCAAGCCATGGCTTGCAACCTGCATGACTCCACGATCCAAGGAGGAGTACAGGAATCGATACACCACGAGACAACGCCGCAGGCAATCGAGGATAGTCTTCCATGAGCGGATCACCCCCGACCACGATCAGCAACTCAGAGATATCCCGCGCTTCGGCTAGGGAGACCGTCGCAGCACCCACTCGTTGAAAGGCGGTGATTCCCTCGAAGGCGGCATCGCTTTCCCAAGGGTCGACTACTGCTTGATGCCGCTGGGCGATCCGCAGGGCGCCCCGACTCGTATCGACCGATCGCAATCTACCCGTAACCAATAAATCTGTGGTGTTTGCTAACTGTGACTTCGCTTCATCGAGTGTCGATTCCCATGTGGACAATGACGACAGAGTATCCCGATGCTCGGACCAAATTCGAATCGCATCGAGCTCGCGATTCCGTCTTGAACAAAACGATGCGCCGAAGTTGTCGCCATCGGATCCGGTCTCGCACAGAAGCGAGCAACAGGTGCAGAAACGAGCGACAGGCAATTCAGTGCTCATGCATGTGTCGTTGATTGGATTTGCTCGAGGGCCGAGAGGACTTGATCGGTCATGGCCTCCGTTCCGATTGAAGGCTGACCGCGAGCCACGAGGTCTGCTGTGCGGAAGCCATCGGCGAGCACCTTTCGGACGGATTGCTCGATCACAGCGGCTTCCTGCTCGAGTCCAAGGGAATGACGGCACAGCATGGCGGAGGCCAGGATGGTTGCAAGAGGATTGGCGATTCCTCTGCCAGCGATATCGGGTGCCGAACCATGGATCGGTTCATACAGGCCTGGACCGGAGTTGCCGAGCGAGGCGCTGGGGAGCATTCCGAGCGAACCTGGCAGCATCGAGGCTTCATCGGTGAGGATATCGCCGAACATATTGCTCGTCACAACGACATCGAAGGACTTGGGTCGGCTCAGCAAGTGCATTGCCATCGAGTCGACCAATACCACTTCGTACTCCAGGTCGCTGAATTCGTCTTGCATGATGCGAGCGGTTACGCGTCGCCACAGTCGGGACACCTCGAGCACGTTGGCTTTGTCGACCATCGTCAATTTTCTACGGCGCGTTCGAGCGGCGAGTGCAGCCATGCGAACGATCCTCTCAACCTCCGAGGTAGTATAGACGGCGGTGCTATATGCTCGTTGCTCCCCGTTCTCCAAGGTTTCACAACCCGAGGGCCCGAAATAGAGTCCGCCGGTCAGTTCGCGGTAGAACAGAATATCCGTTCCTTCGATGATGTGCCGTTTGAGAGGCGATGCATCGAGCAACTCTGGGAAAGTAACTATGGGCCGAAGGTTCGCGAACAGGCCGAGTTCCTTTCGGATTGCCAACAGCCCCGCTTCGGGTCGTGTCTTGGCATTGGGATCGTCCCACTTGGGTCCTCCCACCGCTCCGAGCAGGATTGCATGTGCCCCTCGACAGGCCTCAACCGTGCTGTCGGTCAGGGGAATTCCGTAACGATCGATCGATATGCCTCCGATATCGTGCTCTTCGAAGGTCATATGGTGACCGAAGCGGGATGCGACGTCGAGCAACACGCGGTGGGCACTGCGAGTGACCTCGGGGCCTATGCCATCTCCAGGAAGGAGGACAACGTGGGCTTTCAATTCAGACTCCCTCTAGCGCTGGTTACCAGGCTGGGTTGGATGATTAGGAACGAGCTCGCGGGTGCTGCATCGGAAGCCACGCACCGTTCTGAGCGCTGCTGGCTACGCATTGCTGGATGAAGTACATCCCTTCCACGCCATCGTGAACATTAGGATAGACCGTGTTGATTCGTTCGACCGATTTTCCTTGAGCAACATCGACCATCGCATCGTAGGCGGAGGCGTAAATGTTTGCAAAGGCTTCGAAGAACGCTTCGGGGTGTCCACTTGGTAGCCGACATGCCGCTCTACCGCTGGCGTTCATGAACGGTGCGTTGGGGTCGCGTGTATAGAGACGATGGGGTTGGCCGTTTTGACGAACGACCAAGACATTCGGTTCCTCTTGACGCCATGACAGTGCACCCTTGGTGCCGTCGATTTCGATGAACAGGTCATTCTCGCGACCGTGGCTGATTTGGCTGGCGGTCACGGTTCCCAAGCCTCCGTTTTGATATCGGACGATGGCGGTGCCATAGTCGTCGAGTTTACGGCCTGGTTCGAAGATTTTGAGATGACAACTGATTTCGGCGGGTAGGAGACCGGTCATGTATCGGCCGAGATTGTAAGCATGCGTCGCGATATCTCCGAAGCAACCGGCGGCGCCACTCTTGCTCGGATCGGTTCGCCATGCCGCCTGCTTTTGATCTTGGCTTTCCAGACGTGTGCGCAACCATCCTTGGATGTAAAACGCGCGAACTGCTTGAATCTCACCCATTTCTCCGCTCAAGATCATCTCGCGCGCTTGTCGCACCAACGGATAGCCGGTGTAGTTATGCGTGAGAGCAAAAACTCCCTTGGAGCCGTCGACGACATTTGCCAGTTCCTCGGCTTGGGCCAGATCGAAGGTCATCGGTTTATCGCACACGACATGGAACCCGGATTGCATCGCCGCCTTGGCGATCTCGAAGTGGGTCGAGTTTGGGGTGGTGACCGATACAAAGTCGATCCGTTCACCCACGGGTTTCTTCGCCTCGGCTTCGAACATCGCTTGATAGGAGGGGTAGGCCCGATCGGGCGCGACATCGTAGTCGGGAGCCGCTGCGAGCGACTTCTCGGCGCTGCTGCTGAACGCACCCGCGACGACGGTTGCGCGGTTGTCCAAGCAGGCTGCGATCGAATGGACTCGACCGATGAATGACCCCGGTCCTCCGCCGACTAATCCCATCTTTAGTTTGCGATTCAAAGGTCCATTGGTCATAGCGAGGTCTCCGGCAGGGTGGAAGGAAATAAAAACTGCATGAAACTACAAGTTTGATCTCCCATGTTCTACCAAACCGGTCCCGAGCGTTCCATGCCCGATCGACGGCCCTAGGAGGTAGTAGATTTTTTCTTTTGGATATTGCAGACAGTTGGCGACCGAAGAGGTTGTGATCGACGATTGCTTGGTCGATATTTCGTCTTTTCGCCGATCCAAAAACCTGTAGCCGCAAATCCAATTGTTCCGTGTTGCCTCTTGAAATCATTGAATTCAGATCATGGTTTGGTCATCCGCCGCTTGGCTCACATCCCCTTACATTCTGGTTGCTATCGGCGGAGCGGTAGGGAGCGTGCTTCGATATGGCGTGGGTCGTTTGGTCGCTTCATGGTCTTCCGACGCACCCTCGATGTGGGCGACGGGGATGGTGAACCTAGTCGGATCCTTCGCACTCGGATGCATCGTCATGTCTGTAGGTGCCCCTCAGCGTGGGCATCCGATGATGCTGTTGCTTGGGGTAGGCATGTGCGGCGGGTTCACAACGTTCTCAACGTTGTCGATGGAGCTCGCGGATTTGCTTCACTCGCGTCGATGGGATTTGGCCGCGGCTTATGGCTTGGGAAGCCTGATATGTGGATGGCTCGCATTCCTATGCGGTGCCTGGTTGATCGGCAGCATCGCGCGAGGAGGATCGGGTCCGATCAATCCATAAAGTCGATACGAAGATAAACTTCATGCGAAGCGAGTACCCGATGCGAGCGCGCCGTGCGCGAGTCAACTTTGTGAATCAAGATGGCCAGGGCCAGTCAGCGCCGAGACACTCGCGCTGTTTGGTTTGCAATTGCGCGATGCCCGATTTCGCAAGGCTCAGTAATTTCTGTAGTTGTTCTTCGTCGAAGGTTGCTTCCTCGCCCGTCCCCTGGATTTCGACGAACCGATTCCCACCTGTCATGACGACATTCATATCGACCTCGGCTCGCACATCACGTTCGTAATCCAAATCGAGACTCGGTAGCCCGTCCACGATACCAACACTGATCGCTGCAACCGAATCCGATAGAGGATACACCTCAGGGGGAGCACCCTTGAAAACGGAATTGACCGCATCGATCAAGGCGACCATGCCGCCGGTGATCGATGCAGTACGGGTGCCTCCATCTGCTTGCAGCACATCGCAATCGATAGTGAGTGAACGCTCACCGAGTTTTCCTAGATCAGCGATCGCACGAAACGATCGACCGATGAGGCGTTGAATCTCAGTTGTTCGACCATCGACCTTGCCGCTCCGTTCGCGACTTTTGCGTTGAGGTGTGCTCCCGGGAAGCATACTGTACTCGGCCGTGATCCAACCTCGACCGCGACCAGCCATCCATTCGGGTACCTTGGCTTCGATGCTAGCCGTGCACAGTACGACTGTGTTTCCGCAGCAATACAAAACGCTACCAGGAGTTTGATTGGTGAAGTGCCGTTGGATGCGTATGTCGCGAATGCTGTTTGTCATAAATCTGATAGTTTCAAATCCCTAGGGGGCGGTTGGCGGTTGCGGAGGCATTGGGTCGGTAGTGAATAGGCAACGTTACGCAGAATGTGCTGCCATGCCCCAACTGGCTGGTCAATGTGATATCGCCTCCGAGCAATCGACACAACTCCCGAACGATGGAGAGGCCCAAACCGGTTCCGGTATGTTCGCGTGTGAGGGCATCGCGACCTTCGCCGGGAGAAGCCTGCCGGAATTTTTCGAAGATCACCTCGTGATCGCTCGGAGCGATGCCGACCCCGGTATCTGCGATGGTGATCGAAAACATCTCTTCGCTCGCGCGGTCGCAAGCGATGGTGACCAATCCACCTTCGGGTGTGAATTTGATGGCGTTCGACAGGAGATTCGTTAGGATCTGCGCAAGTTTTGGTTGGTCCTGCACGACATGCAATTCGGATTGATTGGAATCGACTTGAAGATCGATGTTCTTGTCTTCGGCAGTTTTTCGGAAGATCTCTGCTTGGGCTTGGATGACATTGAGCACGCAAAACTCCGAAGCTCGAACTTCCATCTTTCCCGCCTCGACCTTCGCGAGGTCGAGAATGTCATTGATCATTTCCAGAAGCACGCGGCCGCTGTTCTGAATATTGCTGACGTAGCGGCGTTGTCTATCGGTAAGAGTTTCAATTCCTTGCAGTACATCGCTGAAGCCGAGGATGCTATTGAGGGGCGTGCGCAGTTCATGGCTCATGCTTGCCAGGAATTCCCCTTTGAGCTTATTGGCTTCGAACAATTGCAGATTCACGCTGGCGAGGTCGTCGATACGAAGATCGAGTTCACGATTCACCGTCTGCAGTTCCGTTTGCGTTTCTGTCAAGTGCCGCAGCATTCGGTTGAACGACTCGGAGAGTTCAGAGAATTCATCGTCGGTGTCGACTCGGAATTCCACACCGGTTTTTCCGCTGGTGATTTCCTCGCTGACCAGTTTTAGTTCTGACAGGGGATTGATCACCACGCGTTTCAAGACCCAATGAATAAAGAATAAACCGATCGCCAGAGTTGCGATTCCAATTGAGGTCAATAGCGAGTAGCTCCAAATGCGCCAGACTCGGGTTTCACCATACGGAAGTTTGACTCGCACGACACGAAACGGATCGGTCGATACGGTAGCTGGTGCATCGAGCGAGGACGACAATTTGGCGTGGCAGATCAAGCAAGTTTGATTGAACGAGATAGGATGGTAGTAATAGTAGAACCCATCGATCGGCCCTGCCTCTTCGAAGATATATTTCGTCGGATTCGCAAGATTAGAAAGGGGATTGGTGGTGGCGGGAATGAGGGGCCGTTCGGTCTCATTTTTAGCAATTGACTGCAAGTCGTTCGGGCTCGTAGCCGTTTCGATATCGGTATTTCCCGACAGTCGCTTGGCCTCTTCGGCGGCAGCTTCCAATGTCAAGGAATCCTGCTCGGCCAGTCGAGCGTGTATCTTGAGCATCCGCGAAAGATCCCCCTCGATCGCGACGTTGTTGCTCAGATAACGGTGCTCCAATTTATCGTTGATTCGAAGGATGGAAGACTCGAATCGAGACTCGAGCATATTTTCTCGCACCATCCGCATCAATTCGGTGCGACTGCTGAGCAACTTGGCATCCAAACTGTTGGGTTCCTCGCTCGCTGCGGACTCGTTCCAAGCGATGTGTTTCAGGCCGATGACCGAGTGGGCGTAATCCCGGGCAGATTGGCGAGTGGCTTCAATCACCAAGCGTTCGGCGACGAACTGAACGGCAAAAAACCCTAAGACGAGAGAAACCAGGAGCGCCAACCCGAGAAACAGTAGGCACTTGCTCTCCAAGGACCAGGATCGGAAAAGAGATTTGAGCAACAGCCTCTCCCTGCACACAAATGGACCCGACGCTTTCGGGTAGCAGCAACCATTGTAAGTGATGGAGCCTAGCATGTAATGGTCTAAGAGAGGTTCGGTATCGTTGGCCACATTTCAGGAATGCTCGATACAACCCGTCTGGTTTAAGGGTTGGATGAGCTGAAATTCGAGAAGGGATTGCATGAAATTCATCGCGCGCGTCGAGGGAAAAATCGAGGCACGACGAATTGGGGATAAGGAGAGTAGTAACCGTGGCAAAGAAATTCCTACTTGGGGTAGAGCGGATCGTGGTCCTGTCGGCGGCGATCGCAATTCCCTGCATCGGGTTTGGCACCGATCCGGTCGTGCGGCAGTATCTCCGCAACATCGATGAAGACCCTAAAGGCGAAAGAGTTTCGGCGGAGGTAGCGAATAACGAACTGGAGAGTCTCTTCGAGAGTCCGAGCTTCATCCCCCCAAGCGAATTTCGAGGAGCAGAAACTCGACGCTGGCGTGATAACACGGGAGCTTACGAGGTCGAGGCTCGCTTGATCATCATCTATCCCGATAAAGTTCGGCTACGAAAAGAGAACGGGCGGACAACGACCGTTGCGATGCGTCGGTTGAGCGATTTTGATCAAGCCTACGTTCGTTGGGTCGCAGATCACATGATCCGATCAGGCGGCGCGTTGGACGCGGCAGATTAGCCTGCCTTCACCCGGTTCGTGTCAATGTATCCGTTTTGCATCGCGAGCCAAACCAAAAGACCCTTTTGCGCGTGTAGCCGGTTGCCAGCTTGCTGGAACACGATGCTCTGATCGGAATCGAGAACATCGTCGGTTACTTCTTGACCGCGACGGGCTGGCAGGCAGTGTAGAACCTTGCAGTGTCTAGGGGCTAGTTTCATCACGGATTGATTGAGTTGGTACTTCAAGAAGGCCTGCTTGCGAATCTCGTTCTCGGTTTCCTGACCCATGCTGGTCCAGACATCGGTGTAGAGATAATCCGCACCATCGACCATGGTTTGGATATCCTCGGATTGAACGAAATCGGTCTTGCCGAACCGACGATCGATCTGTTCGAGATAGGAGGCGTGAACTTGATAGGGTTTGGGGCAAGCTAGTCGAAAACGCATGCCGACCATGTGAGTGGCCTTAATCAGCGAGCGCACAACATTGTTCCCGTCCCCTAGAAACGTAAGTTGTTTGCCTCGCAGGTCCCCTCCTGAGTTTTCGAGCATCGTGAGGATATCGCCGAGGGCTTGGCATGGGTGCGATTCATCGGTCAACCCATTGATGACCGGGAGTACATCATGGGCGGCCAACTCATTGACCGTCTTTTGCGACATGGCGCGGCACACCACAAAGTCGCAATATTCACTCAGAACCCGAACAAAATCAGCGATCGATTCCCGCTCCCGCCACCCAGCATCGCCAGTTAGGTAGATTGCGGTTCCGCCGAGTTGAGCCATGCCCGCTTCAAAGCTGACTCGTGTCCTCAAGCTCGCTTTTTCGAAGATGAGAGCCAAAGTGCGATTGCGAAGCAGATCCGGGCGATCACCTGATAGCAATCGGGACTTCAACGAAATCGCCAGGTTGGTGATCGCATGGAAATCATCAGGGGTTAAATCGAACAAGGAGCGAAGATGCTTCATTATCAATTACAGGGCGATGCGGGATACAGATGTGTTGCGGCGCTGGATAATCTCCGTTCCTACGCCCGCAGTGGTGTAGATTTCGAGCAACAGCGAATGGCGAAGCTGTCCATCGATGATGTGGACTTTGCCAACTCCGCGATTCAGTGTAGCCAGGCATGCCTCGACTTTCGGAATCATTCCCCCAGAGATCACTCCGGTTCGAATCAATTCTTTGGCTTCTTCAGCGGTCATAGAGTGAATCACGCTCGAAGGGTCATCTTTGTCTCGGCGGACTCCATTGACATCGCTGATGAAGATCAATTTCTCGGCGCCGAGGGCTTCGGCCACGGCCATCGCGGCTGTGTCGGCATTGACGTTGTATTTCTGGCCATGTTCATCGATGCACATCGAGGGGATGACCGGGATCTGCTCGGTGTAGGTCAAGCTTTCGATCGTCTGTCGATCCACTCGCGTCACCTGACCGACGAACCCGAGGTCGATGGGCTCGCTACCCGGTTCTTCCAGAAGTAGTTTCTCGCCGAACAAGACGTTCGTTGTTTGAAAGTTCAGGTTGATGGCGCGACCGCCCAAACGTTCAATCTCGTCGGTCAATTCTTTGTTCAGATCATAGGCGAGCGTTTGCTCTACAATAGCAAGCGTCTGTGCATCGGTGACTCGCCGCCCCTTGATCCAGTTCGGCGCGATCTTGGCCGCTTCCATCGCCTTGTTGATCGAAGGGCCACCCCCGTGAACCACCACCGGACGCATACCGACGGTTTCCATGAAGATGATATCGATGAGGGTATGTCGCATCGCGTCCGGGTTGTTCATCAAAGAACCCCCGAGCTTGATCACTGTCGTCTTGCCACGGAATCGTCGAATCCAACCCATCGCTTCGATCAGGATGTCTGCTTTGTTGATAGCTTCGACTTCATCGTTCAAAATGGCATTCCCGCAGGGTCTGGATCACGGTGTCGGCACCGCGACGAAATGAAAGGTCCACAAAATAACAATCGCCGACACGTTGGAGCGAGTCGGCGACGAGTGGGCGACGGTT